>JACOXK010000123.1 GCA_016182335.1 Deltaproteobacteria bacterium
AAGGGCAGAAAAATATCGATCCTTCGGCTAGTGCCTCAGGATGACATAAAGTAGTGCGGAAAGAGGAGTAAAAATATGTTAGAAAAATTTAAAATAGGTTGGATTCTCATCATGGCAGCGGTGTTAAGCTTTGCCTGTCAGTCTTCTTTATACAGACTGGGTGAACCACAAGTAGCCACTCCGAAGGAAGAGCCACAAATTCAAAATCTTCAAACATTAGATGATTTATATCGCCATGAAGAAAAAAAGAAGCAGGATCAAGAGATGCTGTCAGAGGCGAAAAGACTGTTAAAAGGTGCTGTGAAATTGCATCTTGAAACTGCCTACAGTATTCCAGCTGCCTTTGCTGTTTTTGGAATGGATAGGCTTAGCGGTATTTTTGATTCAGTTATTTCTTGGGATGATGGAAAAGATGCACTCGTTATAAAACCTCTGCATGCAAAACCAGTAGAGGATTTGGAATTTATTTTTAGAGAATTTAAAGTGAAATCAGTTGATGGTACAAGGGTATCTTTTTTCAGCCCTTTTGAGCACCAACTTGCCTTAAACAACGAAGAAACTGGCCAAACTGTCGAAGAAAATTGGAATGGAAGCGTATTTTTCGAAGTCGATGTTGCATCCGATCCCGTCGCAGCTCAATTTGCAGTTGATTTTACATACAGTCGCACTGAAGGTGATTTTCACGAAACTCAAAAACTTCAAGCTCAGTGGAATGTCACGCTAGATCGAGATCTTATTGATGAGAATGATGAAGATGGAGACGTTTTGAGTGATAATGGAACAGATGTTAGTAAAACTACGGTTATTGGATCTGATGAAACAGATTTAATTGAGGCCCGTGTTAGTTTTGCGGGTGCAACTTTTGCAGTTGAGGAAACAACACAACCTGTCCGATTGGAAATATATCGCAAACGTGACGGAACAAAGCTCATGGATGTAACCCAAAATGTATTTATAGGAACTGGTCCCGTCATTGAGAACGTTATTTTTCAACATGGGGAGAAATCCGCTTTTGTTGATGTGGTTATTAATGAGGAAAACCTGGGACTTCAGGGTTTTGTGAAATTAAACGATGCGGATGAAATCGGAATTACTTATTTTTTTAGTGAATGATACGGCGAGTGTTGAGGGCGTAGAATCATTTCTGTAGGACAGCTGTGTTGTAAAGAAGTTGCTACAAAAAGACATGCGCTCGCCACATCGTCGGGTCGTATCATCTTATTCCGATCAACTTTGTTAGTTTGAGGAACCAGTCGTGTATCGACAAACCCAGGACAAATAACACAAACTTTAATATTTTTTTCTCGAACTTCTTCAAAAATAGAATGAGAAAAACCTACAAGACCATGCTTTGAGGCACAGTAGGCAGCAGAGTTACTCATCCCCATTTTTCCAGCAATTGAGGCAATATTAATAATGCAGCCACTTTGTTTTTGAAGAAAGTGTGGAAGAAGTAATTTTGTTAAAAGCATGGGCGTTCTCATATTAATAGATAAAATATGATCCATGTCGTTCACCGCTAATTTATGAAATTTTCCTTTGATGCCGCTACCTGCGTTGTTAATAAGAATATCGATATTTTGTTGAATGGCGTGATGAGCTAAGTTGTTTAAACTTTCATCTTTTGTGAGGTCGTAGGGAAAAACATGTGATTCTGAATTTATTTTTGAAATGTCATGGGAAACCGATTCGAGTTCCGATTGCGAGCGGCTCGCCAGTAGGATTTTGGCGCCATGGTTTGCAAAAAGTAGAGCTATAGCTTTTCCAATTCCCCTCCCCGCCCCTGTAATAAGAACTGTTTTATTTTTTAAAGACATACCCACTGTCTATATAAATCCGACTCATGTTTCAAGTTATGTGAAGAAGAAAAGGGCCCTCGGGGGAGTGGGCCCTTTGTGAGTGGTGGAGTGGATATAGAGGAGAAACTAGTTTAAAATTGGGTTTTTCAAACTTTTAAAAACATTTAAACTTCGAAATCTTCCCCTTCCAAAGGTTTCAATTTCTTCGGTATTTGTTTCAGCGGTTAGCGTTTTTTGTACTTGATCAGCAGTTATCCCAGGGTTTTGAGACATTAACAACGCTGCAGCTCCTGCCACCATAGGTGCAGCAAAGCTTGTACCCGTAAAATAATTAAAATGATTTCCAAATGTATTTTTTTCCGAAGCGAGAGGCTGGGGCGCCCAGATGGCAATGGATGGAGCAAGAATATCCAGCCATTCTCCCCAACTTGAAAACTGAATCATGCTTCGAAGAGGTGTCATGCCACCCACAGAAATGACATAAGGAGAAGAAGCTGGATAGATGATAGGATTTCCACGATCCCCTTCGTTCCCGGCACCGGCCACAACAATAATATTTTCGTTTTTAATAACTTGAAAAACGATATCAAATAGTTTTTGATCAAGCTTCTCACGCTCTTTCAGATGATTAAGAGCATCTTCCGGAACACCTTCAAGAGTTTTCTTAACATCTTCAAACTCTGAGGTTTTAATAACTAAACTTAAATTTATAATACGCACTTTCTGGGTTCGTGCATATTGCAAGGCATCAAAGAAGTGAGAAATCGAAGATTGCTTTTCGTGATTACCATCTGTAGAAATGGGCAAAATAACACATTGAGGGCATACTCCCTGAAAGTCTTGACCATTACCTGCAATGATTCCAGCAATAGCTGTGCCGTGGTTACTTCTATCTATGAGATCCATACTGTTAAGGGCAAAATTCCAACCATGAATGTCATCAACTAAGCCATTTTTGTCATCATCGACTCCATTATTTTCAATTTCACCCGCGTTTTTATAAATGTTATTTTGAAGTGCTGGATGTGTAATATCAACGCCCGAATCAATGACAGCAACTGTAACTTCAGGAGTTCCCTTTCCCAAAGCATGTGCCTCACGAAGACGAATATCGACGCCAGAAATAGAAGATAATGAGTCAAGAACTTTATGTTTCCCACTCTTCCTATTGATTTCAATAAAATTGTACATAAGTTGTCCTTCATTGTTTTGCCACCAGGTGAGATTAGGTTTATCAAGTGAAAGAGCAAGGACTTCGTATGTTTCTTTGTCTTCATCAGTTGTTTCTGGAACTGTGGCCAAAGGTGCTTCTTCAATGGGTTGTATATCAATGGGAACATCTTGAATGATACGCTCGACAAGTGGGTGTTGTTCGAGTTTTTGGATTATTTTAAGATGAGAGGTTTTCGCAATTTTTACTTTGTAAAGAAGTGGAGGAAAGAGATTTTCCAGTTCAATGTGAAGATCTTTCGAAATTTGTAAGGCTGCTCTAGCAGAGCGTACATGTACAATATAATATTGAGAATCTTGAGTCCCTCTATCTTTAGCTATTGCGGAGCCTAACAACATACAAAAAACAATTCCTACCAACACAACAGAAATGACACCTTTTTTCATCTACGGCCTCCTTTTTCTTACGGAGGGTCTGTGCAAAGGGCATGCCAGAAAAAATGAGGTGAAAAACTATGAAAAAATCCTAGAAATGAAAAAATTCTTATGAAAGCATGAAAATATTATAGGGAATTTTTTGTTAAATTTTTGAAAGAAAAACTTTTATGAAAGGGCCTTTATCTGATTGGATAATGAAATCCCATCGAAGTTGGATAGTGCCATCCTTTTCAATCATGCCTGAGGGTGGATTAGGAAAAGGTGCAGCCGATTCAAAAGCAGCTATAGCTGCATTATCGACATCGGTGTATCCAGAAGAGGAAAGTACAAGAATTTGTTTCAACGAGCCATTATTCCGTAACTGAATTTTAAGCTTTGTTACAAGATCCTTCGTCAAAGATGCGTTCGTAAAGTTTTGGTTTTGAAAAACAGATTTTAAATTATGTCCCCATTGGGTACGCAGTTTTTCCTTAATTCGCTCATAGAAAGAATAGAACTTGAACTGCTTGGAGTTCAGAAGGGTTTCCTCCCCTATTTCTTTATCTGGAAGATAATCGTCTGTTGCAGAGGGTTTAAGGTGGCTCAAATTTCTCTGAGAAAGAGGAAGGTCGATATTATTTTGTTTCTTTTCAGCTATTTTTCTTTCAGCTTGAGGTTTTGAAAGTGCTAGAAGCATCGACTCTTTATCCATTATTTTAGATTTTGCAGATTCCTCTTGAGGCTGAATTTTCTGCGGTATGCTAGGATTATTGATGGTTGGTCCTACGTTTTGTGCCCTTGTTTCTTTTTCAACTTTTCTATTATGTTTGCTTAAAAAGCGGGTGTCTTGATCAGGAGTTTCTTTTTTGTCTGGCGTGCCGTTATCATCAATGATTTGTTTTTGAGGCAGCTCTTCAGGGTCGATTCGAACAATCTTTATCAGTTTTTCCGCAGTTTCCGGGACAAATTTCAAGGGGATTAAGAACAGAATAATATGAAGAAGAAAAGATACAATGAGAGCTATTTGAAATAGATTTATTTTTTTTTTCTTTCGTATCATCTCAAAGCCTTTTTATGAAGGAGCCGCACAATAATATGGGTTAAAGCGATAGGCACAACCACTAATACCTCAAGTTAAGTGTAGCATTTTTATAATTTTGGTCAAAAACCCATTCGTTCTATGTATCGGTTGAATTTGAAAAAGAGCTTAGTCGTAATGCCTCAATCACAAGGATATTCTGGTAACCCTTCAGGTTTGAGTGGAAGACAAGGCCGCAGCGAGGATGGTGACACAGGCGTACTACTGTACGTCGAGGAGCCAGACGAGCGAGAACGCAGTATTCCACCAAAACTGAGGGGTTATTTAATCTAGAATATAGTTCATGGGGTTTATAGGCTTCTGATTTCTAACAACTTCATAATGTAGGTGAGGGCCGGTGCTGCGTCCAGTACTGCCTATAGCCGCTATAACGTCCCCACGTCTGACCTTTTTTCCGATTTCAACATAAATTTCGGAGTTATGGCCGTAGCGTGTGACAAATCCATATCCATGATTGATGACAACCCCTTTGCCCAGGGTTGGATTCATTCCGGCAAAAATAATCACACCATCAGCAGCAGCACGTACCTCAGAGCCAGCACGCGCTGCGATATCAATTCCCTCATGCATGTGTTTCTTTCCCGTCCAAGGATCAATTCTCATTCCAAATCCAGAAGAAATCCACCCTCTTGTAGGCCTTATACTGGGGGTTGAAGTGAGCACCGACGTCCTATCGTTGAGAATATTTAAGATTTCTTCAAGGGAAACAATTTTTGAGGCTAATGATTCCTTTTGATGATCCAGTTTGAGGCTTAAATGATCAAATGTTGTGTCATCTTCCCATTGAAGAAGTGGGGCTGGGACGTCTTCAAGAATGGATTCTGAAATTTGGAACGAAGATTCATTATCTTGTAGAAATACTTCTTCCGAAATATCAGCTTTTACTCCAGCAATGATATTGAGTTTTTTCGAGAGCTCCTGAACTTGCTCAATGACTTTATCAATATTATGAACTTTGCCCTCAATGCCACCCATTTTTTTTGAAAGATAGAAATTCTGAATTCTTGCTTTCCTGAATTCTGATTGGCTTCCTAGCAGATGAAAATAATGAACACTCATGATGATGAGTAAAAGGCAAAAAATGCTTCCAACGATTAAACTGTATTGTGCAAAACGTCTGGAAAGGGTGATTTTTCGTACCCGGTCCCCTTTTTCCATAAAGAGCATGAAAGTTATTTTTTCATTTTTAGAAGATTTACTTCTCATAGGACACAAGGAGAACAGTTATATTATCATTTCCGCCCTTTGAAAGAGCTTCTTTTACAAGAGTGTGATGGATGGCATCTACCCCTGCCTGATTTAATATATTTTCAATTTCGTCATGAGATAGTTCGTTAGTAAGACCATCCGTACACAGAAGAAACATATCACCCGGCATTATTTTTTTTTTCAGAATTGGCAGGGATAGTTTTTCAGACGTACCCAAAGCTTTCGTAAGCATCGATTTTGCAATAGATCGATTGGAGGAATATCCTAATTTATTAAGTTGTGTTTCTACAGAATCATCTTCGCTCAATTGCCATAATGAAGGTTTTCGAAAAAAATAAATTCTGCTGTCTCCGACATGAGTCATGTACATCACTGAATCGTGCAGCCATAAAACGCATAATGTTGTGCCCATTTCCGCAAGATTACTATCTGTCAAAGATTTTTCGTGAATTTTTCGATGGGATTGCAAAACAGCAGCTCTTAACGCTTCTTCTTTACCAGTGGCTGCGTTTTTTAGTGATGAGCCTATGATCTGGCAGGCCATATGGCTAGCAACCTCGCCTCCAGATTCCCCTGCAATGCCATCTGCGACAATGAAGATATTCTGATCAAGGTCGATAAAGTAACTGTCTTGATTGGTACTGCGAACCAGACCTCTATCGGAAAGAGCATGAGCTTTGATTTTCAATTTTTCAAAACCCTTTTATTTTTTTTTGACCCTCGATAACCTAAGTATAATTTTGTTCTTAAAATATCGAAGTAAGTTCTCAAGGGAGACTTAATAAGGCTTACAATACGTTTTGATTTTCGAATGTAAAGAACGTGATGCTGTGAAAGCACTTGATTTTGTTGTCCATCAAATGTTGCCATGATGTTCTGTTTTTTTGAAGGAAGTCTGATTTCAATGTGAGAGCTATTCGGGATAATGAGAGGTCGATGAGTAAGAGTGTGAGGGCAAATGGGAGTAAGAGTTATCGAGTTTGTTGTGGGTGTCACTATGGGGCCACCAGCCGCCAAAGAGTAGGCCGTTGAGCCTGTAGGGGTTGCTACTATCAACCCATCCCCCTGAACCGTCATGACGTATTCGCGATCAATATAGGTTTCAAGACTGACCATTCTTGAAGTCCACTTGTTGTGAACTGCCACTTCATTAAGAACATTGTATTTTTTCGAAGTAGATTTTGTTGTGTCACGAACTTCAACTTCAAGAAGGATACGGTTATCGACGCAATATTTCCCCCTTAGAATATCTTTCAGAGTTGGAAAAAGCTCTGAAACATTGAGTTCTGTCATGAACCCAAAGTCGCCTAAGTTAATACCTAAAATTGGAATTTGAAATTCAAGCTTACTGACAACAGATAAAAGAGTTCCATCTCCACCCAGCACAATAGCAAGATCCATTTTTTTTATTTTTTTGTTGGACACAGCTACAAAATATTTAATATTTTGGGTTTTTAAGAAATTTTCAAGGACAACTCTGGTTCTGAGCGCTCTTTCGCTCTTAGATTTAACAAAAAGACCAACTCGTTTTATTCTTTTGCGCTGCATATCTGTATTTTCATCTCAAGTACACCAGAAAAGCAACACCTGCCACAATACAATAAAGTCCAAAATAGTAAAAAACGCCCTTCATGATGCTACGCCGCAGAAGTTTTAAAGCCAGTAAACCCGTGAAAAAAGAAGAGAACATACCCAATCCCATGAGAACCAGATTAAATTCTATGCTTGGACTTTTTATTATTTCCAAAAGCAGGGCTCCACTAATAGCTGGAATCGAAATAAGAAATGAAAACTCAAAAGATGCGGCTCTTGAAAAACCTAAGAAAAGGGCCATGAGAATTGTCAATCCTGACCTTGAAATGCCAGGCAAAATAGCAATGCCTTGGAATAATCCAATGGTCAGTACTTTTAGGATGTTTATGGAGTTCAATTTCAAATCAAAAATACTTTCTTCAGAGTCGCTTTGGCGAAAGAGAAGAAAACTTAAAGTAAGAATGACTCCGTTGATAATAAGATTTGTTGCAGTAAAAAGAGCGTCTTTGGTAAGAATTTCAACTTGGGATTGTCCTATAAAACCAAGAATGACTGTTGGAATATTAGCTAGAACAATGAGGGCTATAATATTTTTGTTCTGAGAAATATTTGAAACTATGTGAAGGCAGGGCTTTCTTAAATAAATGAGAAGAGCCAGAAGGGTGCCTCCATGGAGAACAACGTTAAAGAGCAAGGAAGGTTGCTGAAAATCAAAAATTCTTTCAAACAATGCTAGATGACCATCGCTGCTGACAGGAATAAACTCGGTTATTCCCTGAATGAATCCTAAAAAGAGTGCTTGAAGAGTTTGCATGCGTTTTCAAATATCTCGTCCTTCATAATTATCTTTTGTGACCCATTCTGGCAAGGAAGTGTAAAGTTTTGAGCTTGCACTGTGAAAGTTTGAAGGGGCATTTATGAGTTGGTTCAAACAGACGACTGAAAAAGAGTTTCATTCTCATGCTTTTCTGGCTCATGAAGTTTTGTCGTTCCAATTCGCAAAGAAATCGCTTTTTGTCGTGTGCAACACCGTTGCGAAAAAACTTTGACAAGCCTTTTACGAATTTTAAGAACTTGCATTTCTGAGGAGTCTTTTATCAAGATGAGGACCTCATGAGATTTGAGAAATTTCAATGAAAACTGTGGTGGTGATTTTTTAGCTTTGAAATATCGCCCCACTTGATCCTTAAACTTATGATGCGGACATTGAGTGTTTTCCTGGCTTAGAAAAAAAAGGGTGAGATTTGTTTTTTGTTTTTTTGCTTTGAGAATTTCTTTTTCAATGATGCGTTGAGTTTTCAATTCGATTGTTTCCTTGAAAAAGACCATTTTAATAACGCAGGTGTGATGAATGTTGTAGCCATGACCATTACGATTACTGCTGAATAAATATTTTGGTCCACAATACCTGTATCTAAACCTAGCTTTGCAAAAATAAGCCCAACTTCCCCGCGGGGAATCATCCCAATACCAATGGACATACGATCAACGTTTTTTCCAAAGGCTCCCAATCCAGCCACAACTTTTCCAAAAACTGCAACCACAGTGAGAAGGATAGCCATGAGTACCACTGTTGTATTTGAAAACACCGAAAGAGAGACTTGCATGCCAATGAGCACAAAGAAAGGTGGAACAAAGAAATGAGAAAGAGGTTTGATAATACTTTCGAGATTTTGATGATGATGAAACCCTTCAAAATGTGCTTCTTCAAGAATTAAACCTGCAGCGAAAGCACCCACAATAACATGAAGACCTATGAGGCTAGCCATATAAGCTAGAGCAAAGGCAAATATTAAGGCCATAATAAGGCTCATTCCCTCGATTTTTAGTCTCTTAGTGAGATTTAAGATGTAGGGTGCCAACAATCTACCCAAAAAAATTGCTCCAACAAGAAAGAGAACCGCTTTAGTAGTGTTGATGAGGATCACAGAGGAGAGTGAGATTTCGAAGCCTTGAGAAATGTTCATCGCAAGGGCTGTGACAACTGCAAGAATGACAAGACCAATTACATCGTCAATGACAGCAGCACCCAGAACAATTCTTGATTCGTTAAGATCAATCTTTTTTAAATCTTGGAGCACTCTGGCCGTAATGCCAACGCTTGTTGCCGTGAGGGTGGCCCCAACATATATATTTGTAATGGGCGTATCTCCCCAGTGAAGAAATGAGCTCAAAAAACAACCCAATACAAATGGAAAAGCGACGCCTACCACTGCAACAGACAATGAAGAAATGCCTACCTTGAGCATTGATGAAAGCTTTGTTTCTAATCCAACTTGAAAGAGCAAAATGATAATTCCTATTTCTGAAATAATATTGAGAAACCCTTCATTTTTCATGGGTTCAAAGAAATCGATAGAATTTCCAGTCAGAAACGCAATATTTCCAAGAATAACACCAAAAATGAGTTCTCCTAAAACAGCAGGCTGGTGAATTTTTTCAAAAAGAATGCCGCCGATCTTAGCAGCGATAAAAATAACGATAAGAAAAGGTAAAAGAGGAGCAACATGGCTTTCTGAAGATGCAAAGGCGGACATGGGGGTGAGAAGGAAAAATACAAGGTGAAAAAAATTAATGTTCAAATATCCGACCTTCAAATTAATTTATAGTGCCTTAGATTGTTACAATCAGATCGCAACTGGCTGCATTCGCAACCCTCGCGATGGCGATTGAACTCGTAATGACAAACCACATTCTGAAAATTACCACTTATATTCTTAAGCGGCAAGAAATGAAGCCTATGTTATACTGATATTCAGAGATCTCATGCACCCCATTTACAAACTAACAGCCTTCACTGCCAAAGGCCTGTATTTGAAATGGAAAAAAAAACCCTTACACATTAATCTAGAAATTTCTCTTGCTTGCAATGCTAGATGCCCGTTTTGTGATTATTGGAAAGTAGAACCTACCGAAAAAACAGACCCAGGCCTTTTCGTATTTTTAAGAAAAATGAACCCTTTGCTTATCACTATTTCAGGAGGAGAGCCCCTTTTAAGGCCAGATATCACTGATTATATTCAAGCCATCAAAAGAGCAGTTCCGATTTCTCATCTCACTCTTATCTCCAACGCTTCACTCTTAGACTTGGCAATGGCAAAAAAATTAAAAAGTGCTGGGATTTCTCATCTTTGTTTGTCTCTGGATTATTTAAGTTCCCATCACGACCAGGTGCGCAGGTTACCCGGTGTCTATAATAAGTTGAATGATCTTATGCCGTGTTTAAAAGATGTTGGGTTTGATAGAATTTCTTTGAATACAATCATCATGGATTCAAATCTGCGTGAACTCATACCTTTGGCGTACAAAGCTTTCGAATGGGGAGTTCATATTAATTATAGTTCTTATTTTTTTGGTAAAAATGGAAATGAAAAGGGGAAGGTTCAGCCAGGGAATATAAGTCAACTAGAACAAGCAGTTCAGAAGCTTCGTGGGCTTAAGAAAAAACTTCGATGTATCAGTACTTCAGATTACTTTTTTCAAAATGTTGTCCCCTATTTTAAAGGAGAGAAAATCGGCGGTTGCCAGGCTGGGCTTAAGTGGATTCAAGTAACACCCGATGGAATGATTAAGAGATGTTCTGAGATGAAGCCAGAGTTTCACTTTTCTCAATTTCAGCAAGATTTCAAAAGCAGATTTACAAGTACAGATTGTACACTTTGTTTGATGAGCTGTCGGACTGAAATCCATGCACCGCTCAATCTTATGAGAATGAAGGAGATTCTTTCATGAAGGCTGTGATATTAGCTGCTGGAAGTGGTTCTAGATTGCGAGAAGGGCCTAAGGCTCTTGTGAAGCTTCTTGGACTAACACTGCTTGAAAGAACAATTTTGACGGCTCATGATGCAGGTATTGACGAATTTATCATCGTTGTAGGCTGTAGCGCTTCAAAAATTAAGCATTTCATAGGTTTGAAATATCCGACTTTGAAAATTCAATGGGTGCACAATGAAAAATGGAATTTACAGAACGGATATTCTTTATGGGAGGCACGACAATATGTTTATGAAAATTTTGTGCTTCTTATGGCCGACCACGTTTTGCACCCGTCTTTTTTGAAGGAGTTTTTGCCTGTCATTGCGAGACTGGGTAGCAGCCGTGGCAATTTAAATATTGATTCGGAGTTTACCCAGAGCAGAAGCGAAGGGACCTTGCAGCCCCTGAATGACAGAGAAGACGCTCAGGGTGATACCTATGCCGTTTTAGCAGTTGACC
>JACOXK010000124.1 GCA_016182335.1 Deltaproteobacteria bacterium
GTATTCAATACAGCCAACGCGAGGGTGCGTAGCGTTGGCTTTGGCCGCAAGCAGCGATGAACTGCTGCGTGTTTCTAAGGTTCTTGAAGTAAAGGTATTAATCCTAATTTTTTAATGATGTCTTGAGATTTCATAATTTCTTGCTTACAGTCATTTCTCAAATGACGCATAAATTTAAAAGAACAAGATTTTTTTGCCAATTTCACAGCCCCGCAGGAACCCTTACATTATGTGCTGGAATATATGGCCTCATGGAAGTTTCTTGGCATAAGCACAGTATAAAACATAATAATCATCCGATTCTTAAATTAGCCATGAAGCAACTGGAAGAATATTTTGAAGGGAAGAGAGAAAGATTTGATCTACCTCTTGAAATGAATGCCTCCTCTTTTCAAAAATGCATATGGAAGACATTGCAAGATATTCCCTATGGAGAAACCATCGGCTATGCAGAACTCGCAAAAAAAGCAGGTTTCCAAAAAGCTTTTCGAGCCGTTGGTTCTGCCTGTGGACAAAACCCTCTACCCATTATTATTCCGTGCCACCGAGTTATTTCCTCAGACGGTTCTCTGGGTGGTTTTTCTGGAAAGCTGGCCATTAAAAAGTTTTTATTAAATTTGGAAGGCAAGAAAATTAAATTTATTCAGACCCTCAGAAAACCCTTGAATAGCCTTGCTAAATAATTATGCCTGGACAGAATCCCTAAAAATCAACTTAACGACGTCTGGCTTTCTTTTCATTCAACAAATTCAATGTGAAGCTTTGACTACCCTTCTGATGAAGAGTACCTCTTAAAAAAACAAGAAGAAAAAAGAACCGATACTCTTTGGCCAAAAGTACGAGTATTGGTTCGGATGGTGGAGGTGGAGCAAACCTAGACGCGTTTTCAGATGCGCATGATTTTATTGATGTTTTTATCAAATCAAAAACGCGAATTTTTGGCCTTTGTGCCTCACTTTATGAAAAAGGCCTCTCTCTTCGAGAAGTAGCAGCACACACAAGAATTCCAAAAACAACCATTCGAGAGACACTTATTGAAATGGGAATGTCCTTAAGAAATTTTTCAAATGGCGGTCACTTTAAAGATTTCCATACGTCTCCTAAAAGACCAGGTGTCACTCCTTACGGCTATGCTTGGCTTGAAGGCAAGCTTGTCGTCGACCCACGCGAATACAAACGTGTCCTCGAAATATTACAACTATGGCAATCCGGAAAGAACTATTCAGCCATTGTAAAGCATTTGAATGGTCAAAACCTTCCAACTCGATTTGGCAAAAGTTGGACTCAGTCGGTGGTGAGGCCCATCATCGGGAGAAATCTCAAACAAAAGCAAACTGACAGGAGGATTGAAAATGGGACTCAAAGTGCTCATCACATTGGCAGCTGCGATCACGGTATTAGTAGCATCGACAGGCCAGCTCTCAAAATTTACAACCGCAGTTCGTAAGGCACAGCTCAAGCTGCTTCAAGAGTCCAAAACGAAGACCTGGGGGCAGTTGATGTTGTTGAAGTAGCATCATTTACGCCAGATTTTCTTCTTAGCTTCTCCGAGGCCTTTCCACGGAGTTCCGGGAAGAAGTGAAAGAATCATCGTTTTCACGCGATCGCCCTCCGCTTTCAGATCAAAGGGAGGAGCATCAGGGGCAAGAAGTGGTTGAATATCTGCAATGAAGGACGGATCCAGTAATTTTTCTGCGAGATTTGCTTCAAATTGTGCATGCGTGACTGGTGTCTTCCCATGGTCCATGTAGTACTGAAAACATTGAATAACTTTTTTAAGATCGAGTTTTGGAAAATGTTGAAGAGCTATTGAGAGATCGTAAAGGTCACGTCCTTTCTTGCATTGAAAAAGTGCCCGTATTTTTGTTCCTAGAAGTTCTTCAATTTCGTAAGTAGTGACATCGGCTTGACCTTTAAATCAGACGTTTTTCAATTGAATTGTTCTATTGTGAGCACCCAATACTGTGAAATTTTCTCCTGTGTTGACTTCGATCTTAAGCCTCATCCGCTGAATAGGAGGAAGCTCAGAGTCAAAACGATAAATCAATGTTGCACGGTTTTTTTTGCGACCGCGGCTTGGCTCTCCTAACCATGGATCTAAATGCTTTCTAATTGCACCAATCCATCCTCCAATCGGGCCCTTCTTAATTTGGACAAGGTCGATGTCTTCTGAGTACCGTGTAGGTACCTTGTAGAAAAGTTTTTGCATGGCTGTGCCGCCACGAAAAGCAAGTGCTTCCGCTAAAATAGAATCAGAAAAATTTGAATGACTGCTTTTGTGAGAATGAGGTCTTGTTCCACTTGGGTATCAGAACCCCAAGGTGCGTGGGCCTTCCATTGTGCCAAATACATTACTGGGATCATAACACTTTTATTGACGGAAAAAATGGTGAAATATAAAGTCGACGATTTGAACTTAAAAAACTGACAGATCGTTTTTATGATTCCGAGGTAACTGTCAGATGAAATACAAACTTCTACACCTTATTTCTGCGTTTAAGCTTTGTGTTTTTTAAATAATACTTTTTATCGTATTCTTTTTTTCGAAGCTTATTTTTCTCACTCCAATCCTTTGTTGTCTGCCGAAGTATTTCTCTGTTTTCACTTTGGCGACCCCATTTTGTTCTCAATTGCTTTCGATATTCATTCCCACATTTTTTAGAGCATGTCTTTTGATGATAAGTCTTGGCTTTAACCCCCTCACTGCACACAATGCACTTTCTCGTTTTATTTCTGTTCCACATACACCACTCCCACTCCTGCGAAGCAGTGCATCAGATTCTTAACGATAATTGAAAAATTAAATGACTTTAGATTGAAGCCACTTTATTGCTTGAGGATATTTTAACCATACCGCCTTTCCTTCAACAGCATAAGATACAGCCTCTTCATTGCTGCCCATTGTGTAACTCGATGGCAGTCTTGTTGAAATTCTTTTTTTTCCTAAAATATAATCAACAACATATTTATTTATCTTCAGCGCTTTCTCATAACACTTATCAAGTTCTTCATCTTTCTTGGAATCCGTAACAAAAGTATACAATAACTGAGAATAAGCCCACTCAGCACTACAATCTCCTCGATACTGATTCAAAAGTTTCTTGACCCCGTTGAGATCATTCAAAATAAAAAGAAAGTTTAGTAAATTATACCGAACACCTTGATTATCCCCAGGGTTGAGTTTTAATAAAGCATAAAAACGATCCAGGGCTTCCTCTCGGCGATCAAGAGCCCACAAGCATCGCGCAAGATCAAAACGTGCTCTCATGTAAGGCCGTGTTTCTATAAAACCCCAAAAGTGTCCTTTGAATTTGATAAAACCTTTTTTCCCAATTGCGCGCTCTCCAGCTTCAACCCCTTGTTTCAAATACTCGTGGGTTTCTTCCAGAGTTTTGGCTTGCTCATCTGCCAAAATACAATATGCATCAGCACAATCTTTTGATAACTTCAGTGCCTTCTTTGCTAAACGAATCCTCTCTTGCGATGAAGGTTGCTCCCACGCATCATAGATCAAATCTTGCGCCTGATCTAATGCGCCAGGCCTTCTTACTCCTGCAAAATCAGCAAATGACTTTTCCATACTTCTAAATAAATTACTTATTTTTTCACATTCCTCAAACGTTTTTTCCTCAGCTGTTTTTTGCTTTGGCAAACAGCATTTCTTATATTTCTCCCCGCTCCCACAGGGACAGTCTCTATTACGAGAAACATTTTCAAACAACGAAACAATATTTCCAGAGTCAGTCATTATTTCCAGAGTCAGTCATTTTTATTCTATAATTTATATTTAAACTTTAATCAACTGGGGCACATAACAGGACTAGCAACATAAAAATCCGTATGGCCCAAGATTTTCTGAAGCTCAAAAATACTACATGGATTTTTTGGAAATGATACTTCAGCGCTGAGGCTAAAAACATTCTAATGACTTTTCTTTCTTTTATGATAGCCATCATTTGTAGTGAGAATAAAGGCGTTTATTAATCTCATTGTCGTTGTTCTATTGGGAATCACACTCAGTTCTTGTTCGGAATCCGAATCGGGACAATTCACGAGAAAAAATAAGTTAGAAAATACGCTGACGCCGGATGTGCCACAAAGCCCGGATGCACCACAAAGCAATGATGAGAAAATACCCGAAGATGACCTATCACTGTCAGAAAGCGAATCACCACCTGACGCTTTGAATAAGGCTCCTCACCCAAAATATACAATTGCCTTTTTAGGGCATTTTTCAGTTCTGGATGAAAAACTTTATACTCTATCTTCAAATGCACATAACGGCGTTCCTGTTGAAGTAAGAACATTTAACTTTAATGTTATTGATATAGTGTCGGCCGAAAAGCCCGACAGTCTCTATTGTATTCTAGAATCTGATAAAGGAAGATTTCTTGCGAAGGTAAATATTGAAACCGGCTTTGTAAGTCATTTAACAAAAAATATCAATTATTTATCTCATCTCACGATTTCAGATAATCATTCAGTGCTAGGGTATATTTCAAAATCTTCAAATGGCGTGCAGGCCCTCCATATTTATGACATCAAATCAAAAGCACTCAAGTCATTTAACACCCAAGTAGCTGTCAATGATTTTACTTTTTCACACGATGGCACAAAAGTATATTATACTTTGAATAAGAAAAATTCCTGGCTAACTTATGAAGTTATGTGGAACGCAAAACCTCTCAAATGGAAACAATTAGAAGAAAATAAAAATGGCAAAACAGTTAAGAATTTCAAAATCTTGGATAGTGGAAAAAATATCATCTATCTTGACTCTAATATTAAAGGTCAACAAATCCATTTGTGGGATGCAACTACTAAAAAAAGAATCCTTCTCTATCAGGGCAATCAACTGCATGAACTGGCTCTATCACCCGATGAGAAGTATCTCGTTTTTTTTGAGCAAACAGTTGATGGACAATTTCTCAAACTGCTCAATCTAAATACTCGCTTTGTTGAGAATATTGATAATATTCTGGTTCCTCTAAAAAATGAAGATGGGTTCATTCCAAGCCGAGTTCATCCGGTGTGGACGCCTGATAGTATGAGCTTTTTTTATGGTAGTTTTGATGGCCGCTATGGCTCTATTTATAAATACGATCTTGAAGCAAAAGAGATAACGCGATTGACTGATAGTATTTACACTGATTTTTATCATCCTATCGTTTTAGAAGGACAAGTGCCGTGAAAAAGTTTTTTATTTACTTTCCTATTTCAATCTCCATATTTTTTATATTCATAACACATGCAAGCCCAGAAGACAGCGAAGTTGGCACTCTTTATACAACTGTACCAAAGCAGTCTGATTCAAAAAGTAACGAACATGAAAACCAAGATATAAATCTAGATGATAATGAAAAACAAAGTACATCTGGGTTTGTATTAAGAAATCCAGAAATTTTTGAGGATTCTCCTTCCTCTTTTGTTCAGTTAGGGGGGGGATTGTTTCAGCCTACCTCAAAACTTGATCTTGAAAGCTCACATTATTCCTATCAATATTCCCCGCAGGCACTCCAAACATATCTATTGGAAGTAGCCTACCAGCAACATCTCTTAGTTTTTCTAGGCACATGGAGTATAAAACCATCTCTTGGATATACGGTTTTAAGGTCTAGACTCCAAGAAAAAGGTCGCCTGAATCATTATCTTCATCTGATTCCTTTAGGTTTGAGTTTCCAATATGATGCACAGTACTTTGAAAGACAGTGGTTGATTCCTTTTGTTAATGCCGGGATCACGAAGTTTTTTTATTTTCAAACAGGCCAAACGGATACTGCCTATGCAGATGGCAGCACCACTCAACCCCAGTACAACGTCGGAACTAAATTAGCTTTAAATCATATTCTAAACTTTATTTTTCCAAGCTCATTAATGCCCTCAATCAGTCTTGAAATTGCCTATAGGCATATTCTTGAGCCCTTTGATAAAACTCAGCAAAATAATTTCTCCCAAAAATATTTACTAGTTGGAGTGTCGTTAGGGCTATAGTTCTTTCTTAATGCGAATAAGATTTTGGCTGCCACCGCGAAGTGAGGCGCGCCACTCACCTGTGAGAATATTATTTTTGATAGCCCCTTTCAATGAGACCTCAATATTCTTAAACGTAAGAGAAACTTTTAAGCTCATCGGATCATATTCTCCGGTTTCAATTTCAAACTCTCGATAAGTTCCAAAGGATCTTTCCCAAATTTTTGCGCTCCCTCCAAGATGAGGAGAGACAATAGTTTTGACATTATCAAGATCTTGATGCGCTACTTCATGAATAACTAGATTTAATTCAAACCGCTGCCAGGAATCTTCTTGTTTAAAATAAATACCCTGATTGATCTTCGGATCACCAGAATATTTCCCTAAAATGGGTTTTAATTCTTCAATGCGAATAATCGTATTCTCATCCTGTTGTGCTTTATCAAGATCTCTGTTGCTTAAATTTCCCAAATTACCCCCGCCGCACGATATTAAAGACAGACAAAATAAAAATAGAAATAAACGACTGATGGATTTCACCTTGTTTTAATGTATCATCCCAGCTTCTCTTTCAAGAACAGCCTCAGCTATATAAACATCATAAAATGCCTTCAAATAATCTTTTCTGCTTTCGATGACCGCCTCAAGTGTTTCCAGTACAGCCTCGGAGAGTTCCTTGCCCGTCTTATAATCTGCCAGAATTTCATCATAGGTTTGCTTCGCAGTAGAAGATAATTCTTTCGAAATTTTTAAATTTACTTGTGCCGCCTTCCAAGTAAGATAAGATTTTTTGACCTCGAGAGCCAAATCGTTGATAAATTCTCTTTCTTTAAGTTCTACTTGTTTTTTTTGAGACTCAAGTTGACTCGATTGTTTATGTGCTTTGGCCCAGGAGAAAAAATCTAACTCGATAGACAACCCAACACCCCAAAATTGTTCGAAATTACCCATTCTGCGATTCCCGCTTCCACTGTAACCCATGGGATAATTGGCGCCACCATAAATGGCATCGGCAGTGATTCTGGGCCAATAAACTGAATTGGCTTTATCAACAGCATGATCAAGCGCTGCAAGCTCACGATCATAGAGATCAAATTCCGATCGTCCTTCAAAAGCCAAATCTAAAACAGCTGCTAAAGAAAAATCTTTTGAAATAAAATGTTCAAGTCTATTTTCAACCTCAATAGATTGTGTTTGTTCTCGATTAAGTAGATTTAATAAAACCGATTTTGCAATTTCAACATATTTTTCATAGTCTGTGATGCTCGTTTCTGCTTTTAATAGCTGCGTTTTAACTCTCAGTAAGTTTGGCCTAGATACTAGCCCATTTTTAATGAGATTCACTGTTAACTCATGCAGGGATGAGAGTTGATTTTTTAGTGTTTGATGCGCCTTTAAAAGCCACTCGTAAAGAAGAATATTAATATAGGCAACTTTTACGTTTTTGATCAGATCCTGTTCCAAAATTCTAACTTCCAGATTGGCAGCATGTCCTTTCTCTATTTGTTCCTGGTAGCCGTAATAGACACGTCCACCCTCAAAAAGCGGATAACGAAGACGTATTCCGGCATCGAAGAGATTTTCATTTTCAAAATGGGAATGTTTTGTCTCAAGTCCAAAAAACGGTAAAAAATCAAGCCAGACTTCATCGGCATTGTATTTGATTTCAAAAACCCGTTCTTTACTAATTAAGATCGTTGGGTGAGCATCTAGGGCAACTTGAATAGCAAGAAATAACCTCATACTACGTTTGTTGGGCTTCAGTTTTGTCTGAGATTATTTTTTCAGGAATTTATTAACCATCGCAACGGCATCAGACGCACGAAGTTTTCCTTGGCACTGTTTTAATACTATGTACCTGTTCTTTCCGAAAAAAAGACGCCCAAGATTCCAAGGGATAAACTTGCAAGAAACCATTTCATTGATTTTTTCTTTCTGCTTATATATTCACGCATGCGCTCATACCAGAAAGTATGGAGGATTTTGTAAAGGGCAAAATCATTTGTCCAGAAAGTTGACCGCTGTGATTTGCAAGATATATTAAATCGATACATGGGATAAGAAATGTTAAACTGTGAAGAAAAAAAGGAGAGGCTATAAGAATGAAAAAAATAAAAGATGTATCAGGGATTTTATTAATGGCTATTATTAGTTTGAGTTTTTCTCTTTACGCAGATGGTCAAACAGATTCTCATCGCAATCACCAGACTCACAATAATCTTATGGATGAGTTTATAACAACTTATCATGAAATGCATACTCTTCTGATTAAGGATAGTTTAGAAGGTATTCAAAAAAAAGCACAAAAACTCAACACCCTACTTAACCAATTAAGTGCTGAAAAATTACAGTTGCTAGCTGCCCCTATTAAAAATGCACAAGAGGCAATAAAACTCTTTGAA
Source organism: Deltaproteobacteria bacterium (assembly GCA_016182335.1). Classification (GTDB taxonomy): domain Bacteria; phylum Bdellovibrionota; class JACOXK01; order JACOXK01; family JACOXK01; genus JACOXK01. The sequence continues at coordinate 8,373 of JACOXK010000124.1, forward strand.
GAGAATAGCCTTGCAAAAGCAAGAGAAGGTTTTTCTCTTTATAGCGAGTTTTTGATTCAATACCTCACTCTGGGCGTTAACAATGAAAAGAAAAAAAAATTGACGGTATTTTCCTGTCCTATGACACCTACCAAGTTTAAAAAATGGCTTCAAAAGGATGATAAAATTCAAAATCCATATGTGGGAAAAGATATGTTGGATTGCGGAACAAAAGAAAATTTATAACTTAGCAGTCTCCTGAAAAAGTGCGTGTAGCAAAAAGTAATCTTCTTGTAACAGCGACGCCGCTCGATTTGACAGATGGGTAAAATACTGGAACATACCTAGGGCAATCCGATCGTATGATAGAAGTGCCAATCAAAGAAAATATCCTAAAGAGTCACGCTAGCGTTTATATTAAAAAATTGATTATTCCTAGAAGGAGCTGAGGTTTCAAGTGAATTTTAAGTATTTTTATGTGCTGATTGCTATCAACTTGTTTTTTTTAAGCAGTAGTTTTTCTCAACTGCAGGATTCTGTTTTGCAGCTAGATGACATTGTTTCACACATTCTTAAAAGCAATCCTGAGTACATTAAAGTGCAAAACGAAATTCAGAGTCTCAAGCAAAAATCGCGTTATGTTAGCTCTTGGGACGATCCAACAGTTGGTGTTAAATTCGATGACATTCCAACTGGACAGTTTATTATGCAAGCCAATAGAAAAATTTGGTTTGTTATGCAAACATTTCCTTTTCCTGGAAAACTAACACTTCAGGGGAAGATTGTTGATAAAGATAGGCGAGTCAAAACTGAAGAACTTTCAAAACTTAAACTGTCTCTTCTTGAGAAAGCAAAAAAAACGTATTATCAGCTTTATTTTACAAATAAATCCATTGAAATAGGTGAAGAAAACAGTAGCCTACTGCGTAAATTTCAAAGTATTGCTAGTAGTAAATACTCCGTAGGCAAAGCCTCGCAGCAGGATATTTTAAAAGCAATGGTTGAGGAATCTCGAATTACAAATGATCTTATTACATTAGCACAGGTTAAAGAAACACTGAGGGCCAAACTTAATACTCTTATGAACCGCGAACCAAGCTCCCCACTGGGTGAGCCACCAGAACCCAAAGATGTGAGTTTTACATATTCTCTTGTTGATCTACAAAACATAGCTATGACTGACCAACAAAGTTTACGTTCATCTGAACTCAATATTAAAAAAGAAAAAGAACAGAAGCTTCTTTCCCAATTGTCATATCTACCTGATTTTTTCACTCGCTTTGAGTATTTGGAAAATGAAACGCGACAAGACATGTGGGCAGCAGAAATAGGCATCACAATTCCTTTTTGGTTTTGGCACAAGCAAGTTCCTGAAGTAAAAGAAAAGACTGCAAATATAATGGCACAAACTGCAAACCACAGACACTTACAAAACGAAACTCTATTTATGATTAAAGATGCTTACGTCAGACTTGGCACTGCTAAAAGATTATGGAATCTCTATGAATCTTCTCTTCTGACGCAGGCTAGACAAGCGCTAAAATCTGCCGAAAGTGGTTATAAAGCTGATAGAGTTGATTTTTTAAATCTTATAGAAAGCTACCGAATCTTAGAAAGTTTTAGATTGGAATACCATCGTTCTATCTCTGACTATTTTATTGCTAAGACGGAGCTAGAGACGGTTGTAGGAAAGGAGCTTAATTGATACGAAACCGATTTAATTTTTCTCCAAAAGGCTCTAAATTCTTACTTGTCACAATCGTGCTGATCATTCTCTGCAGCATTATCTTTTTTTTCTTAAATAAATCCAATTCTGGAAATGATGTGATCCGAAAAACTGCAACTGCTCGTGTCAAACGAGCAACCTATACGTGTCCAATGCATCCATCGATTATCTCGGATCATCCCGACAAATGTCCCATCTGTCATATGGATCTTCAAAAGGTGAGCGAGGACGAGGAAATGGCAGGAGTACCCAAAACGAAGGGAAAGCTTCTTTTCTATCGTCATCCCATGCGAAGTGACATCACCTCACCAACCCCTGCCAAGGATGAAATGGGGATGGATTACATTCCTGTTTACGAAGAAGACGTGAATGAAAGTGATTCATCCGAAGTAAGTGGTCGGTCGGCATTTTCCCTGTCTACAGAAAAACAACAACTCATTGGTGTGACTACGACCACAGCCGAAGTACGCTCCCTATCCATTGCAATTCGAGCAAGTGGTAAGGTGGCTTTCGATCCAGACCTTTTTACGGCAGTTGAGGAATACAAGCAGGCCCTCATTTCCAAGAATGAAATACGGGACAACGCTTATGACAGTTTACATCGACAAGCCAATGATCTGGTTCGTTCAGCCAAGACAAAGCTCAAACTCATGGGACTAACAGATGCCCAGATTAGGGATATGGGACATAGCCAATCAGCATCAATGGATCTGATCCTTCCTAAGGGTACGGTATGGATCTATGCTGAGGTGTTTGAGTACGAAGTAGCAGGGCTCAAGGCAGGACAAAAAGTGGAGGTCACCGCTCCTTCCATTCCTGGTTCTGTATTTACTGGTAAGGTCACCAATATGAGCCCCATTATAGACTCCCAGACTCGAACCTTGAGGGTGCTTTCTCAGGTTCCTGATTCAACAGGACTTCTTAGACCGAATACCTTTGTAAACGTCAAAATCATTGTTGATCTGGGTCAAAAACTGGCAATTCCAGTAGATTCCGTTTTACACTCTGGGAATCAGGATTTTGTTTTTGTCGTGAAGGACAAAGGAAAGTTTATTCCACAGGAAATAATTACCGGATTCAAGGCGGGCGACTTTTATGAAGTTCAATCCGGTCTGCAGGCTGGACAGACCCTAGTAACCGCAGCCAACTTTTTAATTGACTCAGAATCCAGACTTCGTTCAACGATCCAGCAGCTTAGAGCTGCACCCGACCCCAACATACAAGAACCTTCTTCAGCCCCTTCCTCTCTTGAGAAGAAGGAAGATAGAAAATGATTGGCAGGATTATTGAGTGGAGCGTTCATATTAAATATTTGGTTTTCATTTTTACTCTGACGGCGATGGCTGGTGCTTGGTGGGCACTCAAAAATAGCCCGCTTGACGCCATTCCCGACCTTTCCGACACGCAAGTTATCATCTATTCAAAATGGGACAAAAGTCCAGACATTATCGAAGATCAAGTCACATATCCGATCATAACTGCACTTCTTGGTGCACCCAAAGTAAAAACGATTCGTGGAATCTCGGATTTTGGCTTTTCTTACGTTTACGTCATCTTTGAAGATGGCACCGACCTCTATTGGGCTAGGTCTCGAGTTGTAGAATATCTAAGCAAAATTCTGCCAAAACTCCCAACAGACGTGAGTACAGAGATCGGACCGGATGCAACAAGCGTGGGGTGGGTTTATCAATACGTTCTCATAGATGATTCTAATAAGCACAACCTTGCGGACTTGAGAAGTATCCAGGATTGGCAACTTAAGTTCCACCTCCAGGCTGTACCAGGTGTGGCTGAAGTAGCGTCGGTTGGAGGATTCATCAAGCAGTACCAGATCAACATTGATCCAAACCGACTCGTACCTTACGGCCTTTCACTTCAGCAGGTGATTAATGCCGTTCATGACGGAAATGACGATACGGGTGGAAGGATTCTGGAATTTGCTGGAACAGAGTACATGGTCAGAGGGAGGGGATACGCCAAAAATCTCATTGACGTAGAGAATATAGTTGTTTCCACAGACCACAGGTCTGGGGTTCCCATTCTCGTCAAACACCTCGGACGGGTCGAACTGGGTCCGGACATGCGGCGTGGAGTAACAGATTTTGACGGGATGGGAGATGCGGTTGGCGGAATCATTGTGATGCGCCAGGGTGAAAATGCACTCAATGTGATCAAACGCGTAAAAAAACGCCTTGAAGAACTGAAATCAAGCCTACCTGAAGGTGTACGCATCGTGTCGACCTATGATCGTTCGAGTCTGATTGAACGTGCTATCGGTACGCTCAAGCATGAACTTATTGTTGAAATTACGATCGTGAGTCTCATCATTCTACTCTTCTTGTGGCACTTCCCTTCCGCTGTCGTACCCATCATGACGATTCCGATTTCTGTTTTTCTGGCTTTCATCCCTTTTTACTTCATGGGGCTTTCGATCAACATTATGTCACTTGCTGGAATTGCGATTTCGATTGGGGTTCTCGTTGATGGTGCAATTGTCGAAGTTGAAAATGCTTACAAGAAGCTAGAAATCTGGAATTCCACCGGAAGAAAAGGAGACTTCCATGTAGTGCGCTTGGCCGCACTTAAGGAAGTTGGTCCCTCTGTTTTCTTTTCTCTTCTAGTTATTTCCGTTTCGTTTCTTCCGGTATTTACTTTAGTTGATCAGGAAGGAAGACTCTTTCGGCCTCTTGCAATATCTAAAACGTTAGCTATGGCACTCGCCTCGATTCTTGCAATTACGATAGATCCAGCGCTAAGAATGCTTTTCACGCGTATGGATTTTTTTTCCTTTAAACCAAGATGGCTTGCCGCAATTTCTAGCCGAATCTTGGTCGGAACTTATTATCCCGAAGATAAACACCCTATCAGCAAGAAATTATTCCAAATCTATGAACCCGCTGTTCACTGGGTACTGAAACGCCCGAAGGCGACTATCACAGCTGCACTTGTACTTGTTATGACTACGGTTCCTGTTTATTTCAAAATCGGCTCCGAATTTATGCCTCCTCTTAATGAAGGGGCGTTTCTTTACATGCCCACGGCTTTCCCTGGGATGTCCATAGCTGAGGCTTCGAGAATTCTTCAAGTTCAGGACAAGATTATCAAGAACTTTGGCGAGGTCAAAACTGTGTTTGGAAAGTCAGGACGAGCAGATACTCCGACAGATTCCGCTCCATTTTCGATGGTGGAGACAACTATAATGCTCAAGCCAGCCAATCAATGGCCGAAGATAAAACGTTGGTATTCATGGCTCCCAAACTTCACACATCCACTCTTTACTTGGTTTACTCCAGATCACCGAACATTCGACGAACTTCAAAATGAGATGAACGATAGGCTCAAATTCGCTGGTATTCCCAATATTTGGACAATGCCAATAAAGAATCGCATCGATATGCTTTCCACGGGAATTCGAACTCCAGTCGGTGTGAAAGTCATGGGGCCAAATCTTAACGGGATTCAAAAAATCAGCGAACAAGTCGAAGCCGTTGTACGAACAGTTAAGGGAACCAGAAACGTTTATGCTGAACGCTCCGCGGACGGTTATTACATAGATTTCGCTCTAAAACGCGAAGAACTGGCACGTTACGGAGTTTCGATTACCGATGCACTCACAATCATCAACTCGGCAGTCGGTGGAAGTAGTATCACTTACACGATCGAAGGCCGCGAGCGTTATCCGATCAATATCCGATATCTTCGGGATTTCAGAAGCGACATCAAGGCTCTGGAGCGGGTGCTCGTTCCAACTCCCGACGCAATGCACATTCCCATGGCGCAGATCGCAGACATTCGGATGGTACAAGGCCCGGCTATGATTCGGAATGAAAACGGCATGCTCGCTGGATTTGTATTCGTCGATCTGGCTGGACGGGACGTAGGTGGGTATGTCGAGGATGCGAAAAAAGCTGTCAATGAGAACGTGAAACTTCCGGCGGGTTACAATCTAGTTTGGAGTGGTCAGTACGAGAACATGATTCGCGTCAAGGAGAGATTGAGGCTCGTCATTCCGCTCACACTTTTTATCATTGCGCTTCTGCTTTATATGAACACAAAGTCGGCTGTGAAAACTGGAATTGTCATGCTCGCCGTACCGTTTTCGGTGGTAGGTAGTGTATGGCTTCTGTATTTACTTGGCTACAACATCTCCATTGCTGTCTGGGTTGGAATGATAGCACTCATGGGACTTGATGCTGAGACCGGAGTTTTTATGCTTCTCTATCTTGACCTTGCCTATGAGCAGCGAGTCAAAACCGGAACGATGGTCCATAGAAAGGATCTTGAAGAAGCCATTCTGTACGGAGCTGTCAAGCGGATTCGTCCGAAATTAATGACCGTGATGGCCGCCTTTATGGGACTTCTACCGATTATGTGGTCATCTGGGACCGGCAGTGATGTCATGAGGCGAATTGCCGCTCCAATGGTAGGAGGCCTGGCAACGAGCTTTGCTCTGGAGCTTTTGGTATATCCCGCTATCTACTTCATCTGGAAGTGGCAGTTCGTCATGAAAGAAGGAACCGTGGTACCTACTCCCTCACAGCATCAACTTGCGTCGCATTAGTTAAAAGCTCTGCACTGACAACCAGAAAGTAAGTTAAGAGCGAAAAGTTTTTAGCGCAAACGTTATCCCAGGAAAAGTGTGACAATTTTTCCGTCATCCCGAACCCTTCGAGAGAGCCCCTGAAAAAATCTCTCAGGACAGGCTCCGTAAGGGATCTATTTTACAGGGCTCGACTTCATCATCATGCCATAATCACTCACCCCTGGCCTCACTTGACTTTAGTTCAGATTTATCCGATATATTAGACATGTACTCCAGGATTGTTAATATACTCCTTTCGCACAGTTTTTTTCTTTTTGGGGCGCGTGGTACGGGCAAGTCCACGCATCTTGGCATGATTTTAGATCGGCTTCACCCACTTGTTTTTGACCTTCTGGATACGAGCATGGAGCTGGAGCTCTCTAAGAACCCAGAACTGATGTTACAAAGAAGTATAGAAAGTAACACTAAATGGATTTTCATTGATGAAGTTCAAAAGGTACCTCAGCTCTTAGATTGGGTACATAAAGGCATTGAACAGCATGGGCTTAAATTTGCACTCACTGGGTCCAGCGCTCGCAAACTTAAACGCGGGGGGGCTAATCTCTTGGCAGGACGAGCGTTTATTTATAATCTCTTTCCTCTTTTGCATTCAGAATTAAAAGATTCGTTTGATCTGATGCATATCCTGCGATTTGGGGCGTTGCCTAAGGTTTTTTCATTCCATACAGATCATGAGAAGGTATTGTTTTTGCGAGCTTATGCAAATACATATCTAAAAGAAGAAATTCAATCTGAACAACTTGTTAGAAATCTTCCAAGTTTTCAAAGATTCTTAGAAGTTGCAGCACAATCAAACGGACAAATATTAAATTACTCAAAAATTGGAAGGGATGCCTTATTAGAACCCAAAACGGTCGAAAGGTATTTTGAAATATTGGAAGATACCTTGTTAGGTCATCGAATTTCAGGTTTTCACGGATCTGTAAGAAAGCAATTATCTTTAAGTCCTAAATTTTATTTTTTTGACCTTGGGGTTAAAAGAGCTTTAGAGAAATCTGTTGCTGATCCACTTCGACAAGGCAGTTATGAGTACGGAAGAGCGTTTGAACACTTTATCATCTGTGAGTGCTTGCGCCTGAATGCCTATTTAGAAAAAGATTATCGATTTTATTATCTAAAGACTAAGGACAATGCAGAAATTGATCTGGTCATTGATCGTGGCAGAAAGGGACACTGCCTGATTGAGATCAAATCAGCAGATAAAGTCAGCTCTGATTCCACGCGTACGTTGGAGAAGTTTATCGGAGATTTTAGGAGAGCGCAGGCATTCGTTATTTGTCAGGAAAAAAGTCCAAAAAAAATCGGAAATGTCTCTGTACTTCCATGGAAACAGGGTCTTAAAAAAATTTTCGACTGATTTCAATAGGACCTATTCCATTACAATCTACTGTATTGGGCCAGCTCTTATTTTCATGACTTTTCTCAAAGCGCTACCAATAATAAAGACCGCCAACAAAATGAGAGTAAGAGATGCCAAAGCATTAATGAGCGATAAATTAAAACCCTGACTACTTCTTAAGTTAGAAATAAAAAGGCTTATGAGGGCCCAAAAAGTCATTGTCAGAACAAAAAGCATCGGAATCAAAGTAAAAGTAATTCGCCTTCTGGCTTGATACAGCCACATTGAAACTCCTAAAAGACTCAATGCAGCTAAAAGCTGATTTGATGCCCCAAACAATGTCCAAAATTTAACCCACGAGCCACTTTCAGTTGATGTTACTATAAAGCCTGGAATCAAAACAGTGATAACAGTCCCAACTAATGCCCCCACCCCGCTCTTCCAACCCACAAGTTCTTGAAAAATATAGCGACCTAATCGAGTTGCAACATCTAATGTATCAAATACAAATGTCGAAAAAGCCATAGCACCCAGCGTGATAGCAAAGGGAAGGTTTTGCTTTCCGATAATCAAAGATAAAAACTGACCAATGCCATTTCCATAAATAGTTCCCGGTTTAAGCCCTTGAATATCAGCATCGGACATCATCATAACAATGGAAAGCGCAATAAATGCAACGAAAGCTTCGGCAAGCATTCCTCCATACCCAATAGGACGAGCATGGGATTCTTTATCAATTTGCTTGGAAGTTGTCCCCGAACACACAAGCCCATGAAACCCTGAACACGCCCCACAAGCAATGGTCACAAAAAGAAATGGGAATAAAGTTCCTGTATCCCCACCGACACTAAAGCCTCGAAAATAGGGCTGCTTAATTGTGAAGTCTCCAACAAATATGCCAATAATACCAACAGCCAAAGCAAAATAAAGAATGAATCCTCCTAAAAAACCTCGTGGTTGCAAAAGCAGCCATACAGGTAACATTGATGCACAGGCGCAATAAACAAGAATCAAAAAAGCCCACTGGTTTTGTTTCAGAATAAAAAAATAAGACACATGAGTCCCTAAATAAGACACAGTAAAGGCAAGGGGTACAAATGTGATGCATAGTAACCACATCGGCAATTTCCATAATCTTTGCACAACTCCTAAAAGAAGTGCCACGAGAAGATATAAAATGGAGGCCACTGCCACAGCGCCACCCGCATTAAAAGTAATGGGAATACCTTGAATTTCTTCAATGACTGACACAAAACTAGAAGCTGTAATATCCGCAAAAGCTACAATAATATAAATCAGCGTGATCCAAATAAAAATCATCATGGCATTGCCTGCTTTTTTTGAAATTCGCACACGAGCTATGTCTGCAACAGAGGATGCCTCGTGTCTGAGAGACGCCACCAAAGTTGAAAAATCATGAACGGCCCCAATGAAGACAACACCCAACCCAATCCAAAAAAGACAAGCAAGCCAGCCAAACTGCTGGCAAGCAATTATGGGACCAGCAATTGGCCCAGCAGCAGCTATAGCAGAAAAATGCTGACCAAAAAGATAAAAAGGCTTTGTCGGCACAAAATCGATATCATCACGGAAAGTATGGGCCGGTGTTAAATTTTGAGAGTATAAGCGCAATTCTTTCGCAATTCTTTTTCCATAATAATGATATGCAAAGAAAAGGAGTGTTAGAAATAAAATGGCTAGTAATGCTAACGACATTTAGAATTAGTATCGAGGTAGTGTTGGATCTATGTGCTCAGCATAGGCAAGAACCCCACCTGCTAGGTTAAATACGTTGTTATATTGAAACTTCTCTTGAAGAATCTGGCACACATGACCACTTCGTCCACCACTTCTGCAATGTACAATGACCGGAATGTTTGAAGAAATATTTTCTTTAAGAATCTGTGGATCTTTTTCAATTTCAGAAAGTGGTAAAAGCTTTCCTCCAAGATTCACGATGTCATATTCGAACTGTTCTCGAACATCTATCAATTGAAATTTCTCTTTTTTATCAATCATTTTCTTAAATTCTTGAACTGAAATTTCTGCAACTAAAGCCATTTCAACCTCCTCTGGACCCACGCTCATACACTTCATGCTAAAGGCAGGGATGACATTTAGGTATTCTATGTCAAAAAAATCAAATTTCAATCGCAGAGAATCAAAAACAAGAAATTTTCCTGAAAGTACAGAACCTATTCCTGTTAATATTTTTATAACTTCATTGGCTTGAAGCACACCAAGAATTCCTGGCAAAACACCTAAGACCCCAGCAGCAGAACAGTTTTGCACCAAGGAAGAAGGAGGACACTGCGGATAAACATGTCTTAAATGCGGGCCATTCCTATAATTAAACACACTTAAGTATCCTTGAAATTGGAAAACTGAAGCATAAACAAATGCTTTATTCAATTTCACACAAACATCATTCATTAAATACTTCGTTACTAAATCGTCAGTTCCGTCGACAATAACATCGAAGGTTGACATCAATGTGTGAGCATTATTCGAATCCAATTTAAAAGAAAACGTTTCAATTTCAACAAATTCGTTTAATTTTTGAAGCCTATCTTTCGCAACAAAAACTTTTAATTTTCCAACATAAATGCCAGGCTGTTGCTCTATTTTTTGCTCACGAATAAAAGATGAGAAATTCAAGCTAACTATTTTTGTTTGGCCAGGCTTAATTATAAAAGTAGCTGAGTCAATTTTCACTATGTCTTCCAGTCCGAATGTTTCAACGTTTATGGTAATTGGACCTGTACCAGTGTTCATTATTCTAATTTGCTTTTCAATAAATTC
>JACOXK010000067.1 GCA_016182335.1 Deltaproteobacteria bacterium
ATCAAACAGGCGAGGAGGTATTTTTGCTTGCTCAGACAGCGCTCCTCGGGCACGCCTGACAGGCGGCGCGCCCTGCGGTGCGAACTCGCCGCAAAAGCACCTCCCCGCCCTGTTGATATTTCTCAAGCGGGTGGCTGCTGGAGGGGCCCCCCAACGAGCGCCTGCAGGCCTACTGGCCGAAGCCGTCGGTTGGGGGTGAAGGCAGACAGGACCCGCTTGCAGAGAATATTAATTTTTTCTTTTCATTAATAAAAAACTCCTTTATACTCAATCTCACTCTCATGATATTTCGTAAAAAAATATTTTATATAATTCTTCTTCTCTTGGTTGCTTCGGTTTCTACAAATGTCATTTATTTTTCACAAGGTGCTCCAGCGACTTCTGACAAACTACAACTTTTTTCTAAAATCATGACCTATGTCAAACATAATTATGTTGAGTCTGTTGATGAAAATAAACTTTTAGATGGAGCAATTCGCGGAATGCTCGCTGCACTGGACCCTCATTCGGCATGGCTCACTGCAGAACAATATAAAGAGTTACAGACAGAAACAGAAGGGGAGTTTGGGGGTGTTGGCATAGAAATTATCATGAAGAAAAATATTTTAACAATTATTTCTCCTATTGAGGGTACCCCAGGGCATCGGGCCGGGCTTATGCCTGGAGATATTATTGTAAAAATCGAAGGACATTCTACTAGTGGTATGGAAATTTCTGAGGCTGTGAATCTCATGCGCGGTAAGCCTAAAACAAAAGTAACGATCACCATTATGCGTTCTGATTTCAAAGAACCTAAAGATTTTGTTATTGAGCGAGATGTGATTCGTGTTCAGAGTGTGAAGTTTCAGATTCTTGAACCTGGGTATGGATATATTCGCATCGCTGCATTTCAGGAAAACACTTCGAAACAATTACTCTCTGCTTTGTACAGTATGACCAAGGATAATAAGGCACTTTTAGGACTGATTCTGGATCTTCGAAATAACCCAGGTGGTCTTTTGCCCCAGGCTCTTGAAGTATCTGATGTATTTTTAGATGAAGGAAAAATTGTTTCTACTGTGGGTAAAGATGCCTCAAAACCACAACACCATTATGCCAACAAGGAAGGAAGTTTTGTGAACTTTCCAATGGCAGTTCTTATTAATGGAGGGAGCGCCTCAGCTTCTGAGATTGTAGCGGGAGCTTTGCAAGACCATCAGCGAGCTATTATTTTGGGACAGAAATCGTTTGGAAAAGGGTCGGTGCAGTCCATTGCGCCGATGGAAGGTGGGTCGGCTTTAAAGCTAACGATTGCTCGGTTTGCAACACCTAAAGGGAAATTTATTCAAGAGCACGGAATCACACCGGATGGAGTCATTGATAATGTGGACATGGAAGAATACAAGAAAACGATTAAAGATATTAACTCATGGAGAGAGATAGATTTTGAGCGCCATCTGGAAGGTGTGCCTGACGGCAAAGACAAGAAAAAAGATGAGCCTAAAGCAGAAATTCTCGATAAAGATTTCCAAGTGTATCAAGCTTTGAGATATCTTAAGCTCAGCCAAGTAGCAGGAAGTTTAAAATACTTTCATCGTGAAATATCTGTTGCTCAAAAAAAACAACCATTAAAATAAAATATCGATCTTTCAATTGTACATTGGCTAGTACGATCCATGACTAAGATTTTCGAAGGAAGTATATTGATTGAGAAATGCCAGCCGAGCAAAGCCTGTAGGGCCGTTTCTCTGTTTTGCAATAATAATTTCAGCAGTACCCTTGTATTCTGATTCAGGTTTATAAACTTCATCTCGATAAATAAATGCAATGATATCGCTATCTTGCTCGATCGAACCCGATTCACGTAAATCTGACATCATAGGTCTTTTATCCTGCCTGGCTTCCACTGCCCTATTGAGCTGTGAAAGTGCTATAATCGGCAGTTGAAGTTCTTTAGCTAAAGCTTTAAGGGACCTTGAAATTTCAGATATTTCTCTTTCTCGCGATTCTGAAAAACCACGACTGCGCATGAGTTGAAGATAATCAATAACTATAAGAGCAAGTCCAGAACGTGCTTTGAGCCTTCTGCATTTTGCTTTCATTTCAAGCACTGAGATGCCCGGAGTATCATCAATATAGATAGGAGCTTCAGAAAGATAACCAGCAGCCTTAGTTAATTTAGGCCAATCAGAATCTGTCAGGTTTCCTACCCGTAGTCGAGAAGCATCAACTCGGGAAAGCGACGTAAGTAAACGTGTAACAACCTGCTCCTTAGACATTTCTAAAGAGAAAAAAACAACGGGTTGGTTCATGGCACGAGATGCATATTGAACAATATTCAAAGCAAAACTTGTTTTACCCATCGAAGGCCGGCCTGCAATAACAACTAAATCCCCAGATTGTAGTCCCGACGTAAGCTTATCAATATCCGTAAAGCCAGTAGGCACACCTGTAATTTGAGATTTCCTTTCATGAAGCTCCTCAATTTTTTTGAAAGAGGATTTCATTAAATCTTTGATATGAAGAATGCCGCTTTGAAGGTTGGCGTCAGTGACTTCAAACAAAGATGACTCAGCAAAGTCTAAAAATTCTTCGACGTCCGCATTATCATCGTATCCACGGTTTGAGATATCATTTGCTACAGAAACAAGTTTTCGTAAAATAGATTTTTCACGAATAATTTTCGCATAGCTCTTAATATTAGATGCAGAAGGTACCGAGTTTACCAAAGAAGCCAGGTATGCCGTTCCACCAACAGCCTCAAGTTTATTATTTTTACGTAGAATATTGGTTAAGGTAATCAGATCTGCTGGTTCATGAGCTTCTGATAGCTGTAGTAAAGCTTCAAAAATAGTTTGATGACTGTTTTTGTAGAAATCGCCACTTCGAAGTAAATCGGCAACCTCATTTAAAGCCTCATTTTCTAAAAGCACAGCTCCAAGAACTGAAATTTCGGCTTCAAGGTTTTGAGGAGGAATTTTATTCACACACTAGTGATACACGCATAAATATTTTCAGACAAGGCCACTGACAGTATGGTGGTAAGATATTTATTGAAAACACAGTATGAGATTATTTCCGCAGGAATCACTAGTCTGAAGTATTTTGATCTTTCTGCACGACCCACAACTTAAGAGTTGCGGTCACATCCTTGGTCAGTTTAATTTCAATATTAAATACGCCTAATGTTTTAATGGGCTCCTCAAGGTGAATTTGAAGTCTACTTATATCGAATCCTTCAGCGCGAAGTGCCTTTTCAATGTCTAAAGCCGTGACACTTCCAAAGAGTTTGTCATTTTCACCAACTTTCTTACTAATTGTACAGGAGAAGTTCTCAAGTTTTGTTTTGATCTGTGCAGAAAGCTTTTGTCTTTTCTTTTGGACAGATTCAATGACCCTTTTATGATGCTCAAGTGCTTTTAGATTTTTTTCGTTTGCTATGTGAGCAAGATTTCTTGGAATAAGAAAGTTCCTCGCATATCCCCGTTTAACATTAACAAGCTCTCCGCTCTCTCCAAGTTTTTCAACAGACTCTTGTAATATGACTTTCATGTGTAACTCCTTTTTACTTTGCTCTTCAGACTTCGTAGAATTAAATACTGATGCGATGTTTTCATATTTATCACTGCTGTGTTCCAGCCCTTCGTAGCCTATGGCGTGGTAGGGCTCCTTTTAGGTGTCATCATTTGGTTTCTAAACCGAAACCATATGTCTAAAAAACCAATGATCATAGGTATATTCAGAACAACATGATAAAACAAGCCCTCATTTGAAACTGGTAGGGGAAACGTTATAAGACTCATTAGGAATAAGAGAAGAACCTGAACAAACGTCTTAAGCTTTCTCTTTTGAAAAATAAAGGCAATAACTGCAAGTCCTTGAATAAAATAAAGAAAAGTGAGAATCCGCAACACATTGAGGATAAAAATCATCCAAGAGTGATAGCCTAAAACGACTCCTGAAAGGCAGGCAATAAAGAGCCAAATACAAACGTCGGGGACTTGCCACATGAGAATATTTTCATTTTTTGAAAATAACTCTGGTTTCCACTTACGAAGCATAAGAGTATTAATCATAACAAAAAAAAGAATGAAGTTAATGCCGTAACCAGGTACCTGTTTAAGAAGGTCGTTAGAAAACAAATGAGGGTTTTCAAGAAACTTTGCCAATGCTGGATATTGAACTACAAGTTGTGAAAAATCTGATCGTGTTTGAAGAATGGTACGTGATTGTTCAACGTATTGAACAATGTGGAGAGAAAATGTTTCTAAATCAAATTCGTAATACCCCAAAAAAACCAAAAAAAGACAAACACCCAAACAAAGACTCGTCTTCAAGATAACAGTACTCATTGATTGTTTTCTTTGAAGCAAAATCAGAAGACAACACAACATTCCACCTGTTAATAAAAAGTAGAACCCAGGTAGAGTTACATGGCGATTGAGTAATCCCAATATGAGGGCAGCTGCACAGAAACCAATAATGAGAAATTTAATCCCTTGCCTGCGATAGAGGTATAAGAGTGGGGCAGGGGACATAACGGCGCCAATCAATGTTGCAAACAAAAGGGCGGAAGTTGCTCCATAAAAAAAAGATTGAAACAAGGGTGCAAGAAAGCGCCACTTTTTCATTGTTAATAAACGGGAGAAGGTCTAAATGGAAGAAGTGCTAGAATTCGTGCTCTTTTAATAGCGCGTGTTAGCTTTCGCTGATGCTTGGCACAAGTCCCGGTGATGCGTGAAGGAAGAATTCTTCCCACTTCTGTTAAATAACGACTTGTGAGCTTTGTATCTTTGTAATCGATTTCCTTGATTTTGCTCAGACAGATCTTACAATTTCTCTTCTTTTTAAATCGAATATTCTCTTCACCAAACATTTTCATACTTCACTCCTTTTCACAATCAAATGTCGCAACACATTTCTGTGAATTCCTAGCCAATGATTTAAATCTTTAATATTTTGGGCGTCGGCATCAAAGGTGTAATAAGAGTAGATACCTTTGGTTTCTTTAGCGATTGGGTACGCTAATTTCTTAGAGCCCCATTGTTCTTGCTTGATAATTTTTCCAATTTTCTCATCGATGTAATTTTTGATTTCATCGACTTGATCCGTTGAAACGTCCGGTTTTATGACGATAACAGCTTCATAAGCTTTCACGTAACCTCCTCTTGGTTAAAAGACCTTTAAAAACAAAGGTCTAAGGATGCTTGTTTTCGTAGCACAGTGGTGCTCTATTGACAAGAGAAGCTATTTTGTAATTCTCATGCCATAGAAAGACCTCCAGACAAAGAAAAGCCCAACGAGAAAGAGAATAGACCCAATCCACAATGCAGAAGTCTTGGCACCCACAGCAATCTCAACAGCTAGTAAACCAAACAAAGTTGTAAACTTAATAATCGGATTTAAAGCCACAGAGGATGTATCTTTAAATGGGTCCCCAACTGTATCACCCACCACCATTGCAGAATGCAGAGGCGTCCCTTTTTCTTTTAAGTCAACCTCGACAACTTTCTTTGCGTTATCCCATGCACCACCAGCGTTAGCCATGAAAATAGCCTGAAAGAGGCCAAATACGGCAATGGAGATAAGATAAGAGGTAAAAAACGTTGGCTCAAAACAAGCAAAAGCTAATGTAAAAGAAAAGATGACACCAAAGATATTAATCATTCCGGCTTGTGCATATTGCGTACAAATACGAACAACATCCTTGGATTTTTGAACGTCTGCTTTCTCTACTGAATCTAGCCGAATGTGTTGTTTAATGTATTCAACAGCTCTATAAGCACCTGTTGTGACAGCTTGCATGGAAGCACCACAGAACCAATAAATAACAGCACCTCCCGTGATGAATCCAAGAAGAACTTTCGGATTCAACAAATCAAGTTTTAAATTTAGAAGCAGAATGATTGAAAAAATCATGGTTGTAGCACCGATAACTGCTGTGCCAATCAATACGGGCTTTGCCGTCGCTTTAAAAGTGTTTCCGGCAGAGTCATTCTCTTCTAGAAATTGTTTTCCCTTTTGAAAATCTGGATTAAATCCAAATTCGCTTTGAATATGAGACTTAATATTTGGAACCGTTTCAATTTGAGAAAGTTCAAACACTGACTGTGCGTTATCCGTAACCGGCCCATAACTATCGACGGCAATCGTGACAGGCCCCATGCCTAAAAATCCAAATGCCACAAGGCCAAAAGCAAAAACAGTGGGATAGACCATGAATGAGTCCAACCCTTGAGATGAGGTTAAATAAGCAACGAACATGAGAAAAACAATGACAAGTCCCTTCCAGAAGGCGCTAAAATTACCAGCAACCAGTCCTGAGAGAACAGTCAAAGAAGCGCCCCCTTCGCGGCCTGCTGTCACAATTTCTCGAACATGTTTAGACTTAGACGAAGTAAATATCTTAGTGAATTCAGGAATAATGGCCGCTGCAAAAGTACCACAGCTGATGATTGTTGAAAGTCTCCACCACAAGCCAGTCCCAAGATCCGAAATAAGAAAATAACTAACTGTATAAGTAATAGCGATGGAAATAATTGACGTAATCCAAACAAGAGAGGTCAGTGGAATTTCAAAATCAAACTTGGAAGAACTAGCAAATCTGGCATGAGAGACTTTATTATTAAACCAGAAAGAAAAAACGGATGTCACAATCATCAAAACTCTCATCGCGAAAATCCAAATAATAAGATTAGCTTGCAGAGTTTCACCATTTGGAAAAAGAGAAAGGGCTCCATTTTCGCCCATTGTCATGCCAACGGCCAGAACAATGAAGCTAATAAGAGCAACACCTGTGACACCATAAGTTTCGAAACCATCTGCAGTGGGCCCCACGGAATCTCCTGCGTTGTCTCCAGTACAGTCGGCAATAACGCCTGGGTTTCTTGCATCATCCTCCTTGATGTTAAAAACTATTTTCATAAGATCAGATCCAATATCCGCTATTTTTGTAAAAATCCCTCCACAAATTCTCAAAGCTGAAGCACCTAAAGATTCCCCAATGGCAAAACCGATGAAACAAGCCCCAGCATTTTCTGCAGATATAAATAGAAGAATCGAAATCATCATGAGAAGTTCTACGCAAATGAGAAGAACTCCGATAGACATGCCAGAACGCAAAGGAATTTCCATGACTGGATAGGGACGTCCCATGAGAGAAGCAAAGGCGGTTCTGCTGTTTGCATAGGTGTTAATCCTCATTCCAAACCATGCAACCCCGAAAGAGCCCAAAATACCCATGACAGACCAGAGGAAAATAACTGATACTCTGCCTATTTCCATACCTCGAAGAAAATAAAAGTAATAGAAAATACAGGCACCTATGCATATTTCCAGTATTGCTAAGAGTTTCCCTTGTTGAAACAGATAGGTTTTGCATGTTTCATAGATGAGATCAGAAACATCCAGCATAGACTTATGAACGGGTAATTTTTTTGTTCTTAGAAATTCAAAGAGGCCAAAAAACATTCCCAAAAGACAAATGATAAGGCCGCCATACAATATGGATGTTCCTTGAAACGTAAATCCTAAAATATTGAAAGTGATTCCAGAAAAGTCTGGAATTTTGAGCTCTGTTTCACTTGCTAGAATTCTTTGCGAAAACAGAGTTGTTGCCATAATGACCCATAATTTCTTCATGAATGTCCTCCTCTTTTTTTAATCCTTATTTAAAAAGTTTTCTATTTCTTTTTGTGCTTTGTTATAGCTTTCACTTAATTGAGCTTTTTCCTCTGCTGAAAAATGCTCCAAGACATAGGAATGAACTTGGTCTTGTGATGCAGGGCGTCCAATTCCAAAACGTAATCTATAAAATGCGCCAGTTTCAAGAGCCTTCACGATAGATAAGAGCCCTCTGTGTCCTGCGCTTCCGCCGTTAAATTTGAGTTGAACTCTGCCCGGAACGAAATCAATTTCATCATGAGCAACAAGAAGGAATGATGGTGATATTCCATAATAATGAAGGGTTTTAGAGACCGCTTCACCGCTATTATTCATGAAAGTATTAGGTTTTATCAGAAGAATGGTCTCTTCTTTCCAGGTGGTTTTGGCCAGAGAGCATTGAAGTCTTTTTTTTACTTCAAACTTTGTTTGAAGCTTTTTACAGAGCTGATCAACAATGAAAAAACCAATATTATGCCGTGTTCCATCGTATTTGGATCCAGGATTGCCAAGACCGCACACAACCTTCAAGGGCGTTACACCTTTTTAGTGTCAGCTTTTTTGCCTTCAGGTTTGGCTGTGGCTTTCTCTTTAGGTTGCTTAGGCTCTGTTTTTGACTCAACAGCACCTTTTGCCTCTTCAGTAGCTTTTACTTCTTCACCGGCGGCTGGGGCTGCAGCAACAGCCTCTTCTTCTTTCACTGGAGGAACAACGGAAGCAATGGTTAGGTTGGCATCGAAAACAAGCTCTATCTTAGGGTCAACTTTTATTTCTTCAATATGTACAGAATCATGGAGGTCGAGGGCAGATACATCAACTTTTATGTGGTCTGGGATGTCTCCAGGCAAACATTTAACGGTGATTTCACGCAAGGCAACCTGAAGTGTTCCACCCTTTTCTCGAACGCCTTGAGGGGTACCCTCAAATTCAAAGGGCACTTGGACCTCAATCTTTTCTGCTAAATTAATTTCAAGAAAATCTGCGTGGAGATATTTATCTGTGACCGGATGTCTTTGGATATCTTTAACAAGGGCTGATCTTTCTTCTTTTAAGCCCTCCATTGTAATAATGGCGTTCTCACCCTTTTTTTGGAGGATTTTTGAAAGCTCTTTTGGAGCAACGGCTAATGCTATGTTATTCTTAACATGCTTTCCGTAAAGTATGGCAGGTATAAACCCTTCTCTTCTTAGAAAACGAGTGTGAGATTTAGAGAAATTGTCTCTTTCTTTCGACTGTAATGTTACTTTTTCGTAAGCCACAAGTTCCTCCCAGAATTATACAAATAAAGTGCTCACTGAGTCACAACTGTAAATCCGTTTAATTGCCTCTCCCAAAATGGGGGCAACCGAAATAAGCTTTATTTTTTTCGATTGCAGAAACTTCTCAGAAAGCGGAATCGTATCTGTGACAATAACTTCCGTCAATGGGGAGCTTTCTATCCTGGCAAAGGCAGGGCCTGAGAAAACGGGATGTGTGCAGCAGGCAGAAACAGAAGTTGCCCCAAGACCCAAAGCTGCAGTTGTGGCTTCTGTGAGGGTCCCAGCTGTGTCAATGAGATCATCAAGAATCAAGGCGTCCTTTCCACTAACCTCCCCAATAATATTCATAGCTTTTGCTTCATTCATTCCAGTTCGACGTTTATCAATAATGGCAAGACTGGCATTCAGCCTCTTTGCATAAGCGCGAGCACGCTCAACACCTCCGGCGTCTGGTGAAATAATGACGAGATCCCTGTTTTTAAATTTCTCTTTCACATATTTGATAACAACTGGAGAGGCGAAAAGATGATCGAAGGGCACATTAAATAAGCCCTGAATTTGGCCAGCATGTAATTCCATACTAACAACACGAGAGACACCCGCTGTTGTAATTAAATCTGCAACAAGTTTTGCACTGATAGGAACTCTGGGAGATACTTTTCTATCTTGTCTAGCATAGCCATAGTAAGGAATAACGGCCGTGATGCTTTTGGCAGAAGCGCGCTTAAAAGCATCGATGGTAATGCATAGTTCAACAAGATTATCGTTAACAGGCGGGCAGGTGGACTGAACAATGAAAACATCAGCCCCACGAACGCTTTCTTTAATATCAACAAAAACTTCACCGTCACTAAAACGTTTGATCTCACAAGGAGAAAGCTGGATGTCCAGGTATTCGCTGATTCTGGAGCCTAGCTCTGGATTAGAATTACCACAGAATATTTTAAGTGGATGAAGATCCATTTGCATTCCTTTTAAAAGAGGGAGAATCCATTTATAATGTTTATCTAGCAAAAATCAAGAAGAGTTATTTTTGACTTTTTTGTGGCGCAGACTCATATTGTGTTTCATGAAGGTCAAAATCTTAGGAGTGTTTCTGAGCGCTCTTTGCTTGAGTTTGGCTTTCATTTTCTTGTATCAACACAGAAGTTATATCGATCCAATTGATCCCCCTGAAGAAAAGATCGCTTTTGAAGTGTCAGACCCAGACCCGCAGGTTACAAAAAAAATTCCATTTAAGGTTCTTAACATATATCCTCATGGAAAAGCCGTCTCAAAAGTTTCTCAGATAAGTATCAGTTTTAATAAACCAGTTGTTGCACTTGAGGATTTTGCAAAGGCTGCCCTGTCAGTTCCTATCGAAATCTCACCGAGTGTTAATTGCCAATGGAGATGGTTGAATAGATCCACTCTTTCTTGCTTTTTGGGGGATCCACTTCCTCAGTCAACTGACTTTCAAGTAAAAATCAATAAGAGTTTATCTGCCTATGACGGAACAATTTTAGCCTCAGATTTTACTGGTTCATTTCAAACTCAAAATTGGAAGGTTGTTCACCATGAAGTCCAGTGGATCGTAGCGGATAAACCTGAAATTTCTATTATTTTTAATCAACCGATGAATGTGGAGTCTTTAAAGGAAAATATTGATGTGAAGTGTGAAGAGAAGAAAATTCAAAAGAAAGAAATATCGATTTTTCCCCCGGATCAAGTCCAGGGTCAGGATGATTATAAAGGTGATGTGGGCAATCGAAGATTTCAGATAAATTTTGAGAAATCGCTTGGGCAGGGAAGAAGTTGCAATCTCGCTATTTCTGAAAAAGCGAAGGCCCAAGAAGGTAGCCTTATGGGATCTGCTTATGCACTTTCCTTTCAGACGTATCCGGCATTCACTGTATCAAAGATACAATGTCAGAGAGGTATAGAAATGACTCCCGATAAAGGAACTCATCTCAAAGGATGTGATCCAGAC
>JACOXK010000068.1 GCA_016182335.1 Deltaproteobacteria bacterium
TTATGAGAAATTTGATTCACTTTTTTTATGAAAAAATATTTCGTCTATATCATCACCAATACTCACCATACGGTGTTTTACACTGGGAGAACTGATGATATTAAACGCAGAAGAGATCAGCATAAAGGTCAATGGAAGGAAGCATTTACCAAGAAATATAATATTTCGAAGTTAGTCTATTATTTTCAGTGTGATTCAGTAGATTCATCTGTATCAATCGAAAAGAGAATCAAGAAATTGTCTCGAAAAAACAAGATTCGCCTCATTGAAAACATGAATCCTCAATGGAGCTCATTGCTGTAAATGAAGGGGACCTCCTCGGCCACATCGTGGCCTCGAGGTGAAATGCACGTAGTGCATTTCATCCTGAAATAGTGAGAATTTCGATCAATAATCTTAAGAAAAGTTATAAAGTAACTTTTTTCCCATCCATCCGATATTTAACAAAGCAAGGCCGCCCATCAGACCACCTAATATCCACGCTAAGGCAAAGCCAATCACTATTTTTGGCGATATCATCAGAAAAGAGCCAAGAGAAAGCATAATCAAAGAACCCGTATATAAAGGCCAAGAAGTTCGAATCGTTCTAATTTCCTCAGGCTTAAACAATAAGCCCACAAGGAGAAAAGTCGTTCCTATAAAAAAACATCCACAAAGAAACTCACAACCATAAGGACCTAAAAACATAAAGTAAGTGGGCAGCCCTTGTCCACTTCCAAAGAATCTAACTCCAAACTGAGGGCACAGAGCAAGAGTCAAACAGGCTATGACAAAGTGAAAAATGGAAAGCTTTAAGAATACTAACCAGGCAGCGGGGTGAAGACACTGATGGATGTTTTTTAAAATATTCTGGGAAAGGCGCTGAGGAGGAACGCAATCAGCTTGTGATAGAAACTTTTGATATTCATTTTGAATATTCTGTTTATTGATCATATTTCATCCCTTTTCAACACAGTACGCATTTTTTTATAGGCTCGGCTTAAAATTTGCCGCGCATTAGATTGAGATATTTGAAGTCTCTTAGCAATTTCTTCATAAGAAAGATCGTTTATGATTTTAAAACTAATAACTTCTTTTTGAACGGGTGATAAGTCTTTTAAAAAAGTGCTCGCCCCTGAGAAATCATTTTCATTAGAAATACAAGGAGCGTCAATATTTTCCAGCAACTGGGGGTCTGCAGAAGTTTCCTTTTGAGAAGATGATTTTCTTCGTTCATCAATAAGAGTCGATTTAACAACAACAAACAACCATTGGAGAAACGTATATTTATTGTGATACGTGTGCCTGGATGAATGAATCTTAGAAAAAATCTGTTGGAATACCTCGTCCACTATCTCAGATCGTGTAAGCCTCCTGCGTAAATAGGAAAAGACTTTACTAGAATGCCTTTCATAAAGAATTTCAAAAGCCTCAAAACTTCCCAATTGATACTCTTTCATCAGAGCCTCATCAGGTAATTGAGTGAGTCTGGATTGCATCTGCACTGTTCTTCTTTTTAAGCTCAAAATGCCACTTCCACAAGGCAAAAATGGCTGGGTACACAAGAAGTTCTAGTGCAAAAGAACTTATAATACCCCCAAACATAGGAGCAGCAATCCGTTTCATAACATCAGCACCAGCCCGTGCTGTACTTGCCCACATCACGGGTAGTAATGCCATAATCAATGTTGCCACCGTCATCACTTTAGGACGCACTCTCTTAACAGCACCCTCATGGATAGCTTCTTTTAAGTTGCTGAATGTTTTCATGCGTCCTTCAGAGACAGCCTTATTGTAAGAGAGATCTAAGTAGAGAAGCATGAAAATTCCTGTTTCAGCATCCACACCCAGCAAGGCAACTAATCCAACCCACACCGCAATACTCATGTTGTAATCTAACAAGTAGAGAAGCCACAAAGCACCAATGGCAGAAAACGGAACGGCTAAGAGAATAATGAAGGTTTTCGGCCAGGATTTTGTGTTAGCAAAAAGAAGAAGGATAATAATGAAGAGAGTTATAGGGATAATAACTTTAAGTTTTTCACGCACTCGCTGCATGTTTTCATATTGACCACTCCAGTTAAGAGTAATTCCAGACGGAAGTGTGAGCTTTTCCAAAACTTTTTTCTTGGCATCTGTGACAAAACTTTCAATATCACGGTCTGCGATATCAATGTAAACATAGCTTGAGAGAAGACCATTTTCATTTCGAATCATGGAGGGACCTTGCACCATCGAAATATCAGCAATTTGACCTATAGGAATTTGAGACCCACTGGGTGTTTCCACAAGGACGCGTTTTAAAGAATCAATATTGGATCTAAAATCTTGAGAGTACCTGGCATTAATTGTAAAACGCTGCCTGCCATCAATTGTTTTTGTGATGGGCTCCCCACCCACGGCTGCCATCAAGGCTTCTTGGGCGGTCTTAACACTTAAACCGTATCTGGACAAATTAATTCTATTAAAACTAAAATCAAGAAAATATCCTCCACCCACTCGCTCTGCAAAAACACTTCTGGTTCCTTGAACTTCATACAAAATTTTTTCCAATTCCATGCCGATTTTTTCAACTTCTTTTAAATCAGCACCCAAAACCTTTATGCCAACAGGTGTGCGAATGCCCGTTGAAAGCATATCAATTCTGTTTCGAATGGGCATCGTCCAGGCATTGGTCGTTCCCGGAAATTTGCTAGCCGCATCCATTTCTGCTACCAACTCTTCCCACGTCATGAATCTTGGCCAAATAAGCGTCAGAGGCCATTGAAGCAGTCTGGGTAAAAAAGAATACCATCTTTTTTTCTCTCTCCATTGTGTTTGCGGTTTTAAAGTGACAACAGTCTCCATCATTGAAAAGGGAGCAGGGTCGGTAGACGTATCAGCTCTACCTGCTTTACCAAAAACGCGCTCGACTTCTGGAAAGGATTTAAGAATTTTGTCCTGCCTTTGAAGAAGATCCTGTGCTTGTGTCACAGAAATTCCTGGCATGGTGGTGGGCATGTAGAGAATAGTTCCTTCATTCAAAGGAGGCATAAACTCCCCACCCAGCTTGAAAAAAATGGGAAGTGTTGCAATCAAAGCTATGACAGCTAGAGTTATCACTTTGATTCGATGATCTACAACCCAGTTGACCATGGGACCATAAACCTTAAATAAAAAACGACTGATGAAATGATTTTCTTCAGATTTCATCTTTCCAACAAAAATTGTGTTCCTCAAAGAGCACAGCCAGCGGGGTTTAAAGTCTAGAGTTTTGAAATACGTGAAGGTCACTCGAAGGGCTGGATCTAGGGTAATTGATAAAATAGCTGCAACAATCATTGACAGGTTTTTTGTGTAAGCCAGCGGTTTAAAGAGCTTGCCTTCCTGTGCCTCGAGGGCAAAAATCGGCAAGAAAGACACAGCAATAACAAGAAGGGAATAAAAACTAGCGGGCCCCACTTCTTTAATAGCTGCAATGACAACCTCTATAGGGCTACACTGTTTGCCACCTGCTTCCCATTTTTCAAGATGCTTATGTGCATTTTCCACAACAACAATGGCGGCATCAACCATGGCGCCGATGGCAATCGCAATGCCACCCAGGCTCATGATGTTTGCGGTGATCCCAAGAAAATACATGGGTATAAAACTAATAAGTACCGCTAATGGAAGTGTTGCAATGGGAATAATCGAGCTTGGAATGTGAAGAAGGAAAATAAGAATGACAAGACTTACAATAATCATTTCCAAGGTCAGTTCATGCTTCAAGGTATCGATCGATCTTCTGATGAGATCAGATCGATCATAGGTCACAACAAGCTCAACGCCTTTTGGAAGATTGGGTTTAATTTCTTCAACTTTCTTTTTGACATTATCAATGACGGCCGTTGCATTTTCTCCGTAACGCATGACAACAATGCCACCCACAGCATCACCCTCTCCATCAAGATCTGCAATACCTCGCCTAATTTCTGGTCCCGTAGAAACGGTTGCGACATTTTTTATATAAATGGGAGAGGCGCCATCATATGACAACACAATGTTTTCAATGTCTTGAATATTTTTAATGTATCCTCGGCCACGAATCATGTACTCAGCCCCTGAAATTTCCAAAAGCCGAGCACCCACATCATTGTTGGCATCTCGAATTGCGTTGGCAATTTTATCCATTGAAATTTTATAAACTAAAAGTTTATTGGGATTGATTTTCACCTGATATTGTTTTTGAAAACCACCAACAGCAGGAGCTTCTGCAACCCCAGGGACAGTCTGTAAAACATACCGCAAAAACCAATCTTGATAAGATCTAAGATCTGCCAGGGATTGATTGCCAGTTTTATCAACAAGTGCATATTGGAAAACCCAACCAACCCCTGTAGCATCAGGTCCTAGCTCTGTTTGAACACCGCCTGGGAGCTGGGGTTGAATCTTTGAAAGATATTCTAGGGTTCTAGAACGCGCCCAATAAGGGTCTGCTCCGTCTTGAAAAATCACATAAACATAAGAAAAACCAAAATCAGAAAAACCACGAATGTCTTTCACTTTTGGAGCGCCCAGCATGGCACTAATAATGGGATATGTTACTTGGTCTTCAATAATGTCGGGAGAGCGATCCCATTTCGAAAAGATAATGACTTGTGTTTCAGAAAGATCCGGTATGGCATCAATATGCATTCTTGAGAGTGCTAGCCATCCAGCCACAGCAGCAAGTGCTGTTAGAAGAAAAATAAGAAATCGATTTCTTGCGGAAAACTCGATTATTTTTTCTATCATCTATCAACCACCCACATTCGGCATGCAATGTTTCATTTGTTCATGCCATACCTGACCTTTTGGACATTCAGGAGATTTTTGAGGCGCCTGTCCAGACTGGCCATGATCATGCCCCACACTCTGGGGCGCGAGCACCCCTTTGAGCCTTGATTCAGAATCAATGAGAAAATTGGCACTTGTCACGATCTTTTCTCCTGCGAGAACTCCACTTTGAATCGCCACATCGTTACCCGCACGATATAAAATTGAGACAATCCTGGGTTCAAACAGACCCTCATCTTTGGCTACAAAAACCCAGGATTGATTACCTGTATCTAAAACAGCATCAAACGGCACAGCCACATGTTCACCCAGAGGAACGCGAATTTTCACGTTCACAAAAGATTCGGGGCGAAGCCCTGGATGACTTTGAGTTATCAAAATGCGCGCCCTGGCTGTTCGAGTCATGGGATTAACAATTTGATCTACAGCCATCACCTTTCCAGAAATTTTATCAACCCCCAACGCCCCGCCGGACATATCAGCCGAAAGCCCTGGAGTAACGTAGGAAAGATCCATCTCAAAAATTTCAGCATATACGTAAGAACTTTCTCCCACTTTAGGAGACAAAAGATGAGAGCCGCTAGCTTGTGTGCGAGTTATTTCATCAATATAAGAATCAGATACTCCTAAAACTTTAAGGCGAAGTTTCGCCGACGCAACACCTCTTTCTGCAGAATCTCTAACCTCAGGAAGGCTTGATGCTTGCAGTTTTTTCGCAAGCTTTAATGCTTCTATGTACTCACTCTGGGCTGTGTAAAGTTCTGGATCAAAAGCCGCTGTGCCTGCAACTTCTATATCTTTAAAAATATTTTTTTTTTCTACTATTTGTGTTTTAACACCAATCATTTGTTGCCTTTGCAGTGTTAGCTTAAAGGGTGCATGTCCTACTGGCATAGGATTTAAACTACCCATTTCATCTTTAATTTTTTTTTCTTTGGGAACAAGATTCATTCCACAAATAGGGCAACTGCCGGGATGATCTTTAATAATTTGAGGATGCATAGGACATGTCCACAAAGTCTTTTGATCGCTCTCACCTTCCACATGCTTGTGCGTGGACTTTGCATCTTGTTTTGTGCAGGCAACAAAAAAACATTGAACACCGATAAGAACAAGAACAAATAAAAACTTTTTCACAAGCCCCCCCCTTCAAATGGTAGATCGCTTAATGACTGAGCCACTAAGCGTTCTAAACTTAATAAAACATCAACGTATTTTGCAATATTCCTGTAGTAGTCCATTTTAATGGAGTACAGAGTGTTTTGTGAGTCGAGCAACTCAACAAATCCAACCTTTCCAGCGCTATAAGCAGAATGAGAGGCCTTCAAAGTACTTTCAGCCTGTGGAATCAATGCTGTTTCAAATATTGATAGAAGTTTATCGTATGTTTCAACGGCAGAGGCCATTGTTTGAGCTTTTGCATCAACATCAATTTTTGTTTGAATCAATGTATTTCTTGCTTCCCATACAGCTGCCTTTGAGGAAGCAACCTCACTTGTTTGTTTTGTAAAAAACCAGAGAGGGATACTCATTTCAACACCCAGAGAATAAGCGTTCTCAGGTTTATTGGATCCATAAGGTTCTTGGTATGTAAGCATAAGGTCGGGTAAATAACTCATCCAGGCTAAAGTTTTTTCTGCACTAGCTTTTTTCAAGACAGCTTCTTGGGTTTCTATTATTTTTGAGTTCTTGGTTAATTTCGATACATCTTTTAGTGGGCTCTGAAGAATAGGTTTTTTGAGTTCAGTCTCTGGCAGCGTCATTTCTTTGTTTGGTGGAAAATTAAGGATAGCATTTAGATCCGACTGCAGCTCGATTAGTTCTAATTTCTGCAGAAGAAGTTCATTTTCAACTCGTGTTTGCTCAACATGAGATTTCATTTCGTCTTGTTGAGATGCCGTTCCTGCGCCCCGCTTTGCTTCAGCAACTCGTGCGATCTGCCTTAAGGTATCTTTTTGTGCCATTCTAAGTTTTAATATTTTCTCTCCTGCATAAAAGTTAAAATAGGAGGTTAAAGCCTTCTGTCGAAGGTCGAGTTTTTTGTTTAAGAATTCTTGTCGTGCAACTGAGGCCGAAGCCCTCTGTGTAGCACCCTTCGCAAAATATTTTGTGGGAAAGAGAATTTCTTGTGAAACAGACCATGTTTTCATAGCCCCCATTTCTTGTTCCATTCTGGTCATGTTTTTTTCTTGCATGATCCCTATTTTAGGATCCTGTAGTGAGTAACTGGAACGAATGGCATAATCTTGCGATAAAAACTTTGATTCCATTGCCGCTAATTCAGAGTTTTTAGACAAAACTCTCTTCAAAACGGCAGCGGGTGTAAGAATTTCTGCGTAAGACATGTTTAAAAAAAGAGCACATGCACCCGCCAATAAAACGACAATTCCCTTTAGTTTCAAGCACTTAATCATTTTTCACCTTTTTCTTTCATAATAAAACCTGTTTCTATAATACTTTACGGCTTTTTTTGATTTTTTGTGACAGCGTTTTTATATGTTTTCATGAAAATTCAGAAAAAATTGCAATAACTGTACGAAATGTATATAATGTACATAAGGTACATTTATGAGCAAATTTTCTGCAGTTAAAGCTAGAGAAGCTTTTTCCGAAGTCGTAAGCCGTGCAGCCTATGGAAAGGAACGCATTTTAGTCACGAGAAAGGGTAAGAATGTAGCAGCTATTGTACCCATGGAAGACGTACAACTTTTGGAAAAGCTTGAAGATTGCATTGATATCGATGATGCAAGACGGGCTCTTGAAGAAAAGGGAACTATTCCCTTTGAAAAAATTAAAAAAGCGCTTGGGTTCAAATAACAGAAAGTGGGTGCTCAGTATAATATACAGTTCAAGCCTTCTGTCTTCAAACAGCTCAAACAAATCTCTTCAAGGGATCAAAAGAAAATAATGCGAAAAATTCAAGAATTAGAAGAAAATCCTAGGCCATTTGGCTTAAAAAAACTTGTTGCAGAAGAAAATCTGTATCGAATACGGGTTGGAGATTATCGTATTATTTATCAAATCCAAGATAAAATTCTTTTGATATTAGTTATCAAAATTGGCCATCGTAAGGATATTTATCGATAAAAAACCAGATCCTTTGAAAATTTCATATATTTTCAAAGGATCTGGTCCATAATACCCAACTCATCAAAATAAAATGATCGAGCTATCTTTCAGGACATGGTGTATTGAGAAACATTTGTTGCAAGCCTGCCATTTCTATTGGACCTGTCCAGTACGCCCTCATATCATGAAGCGCTTTTCTAACACCTGTCTCGGCTGTATTTCTTTCTCGCCTGTAATCTTCTTTCTTGCTGTTTTCAAGACGTTCGCACCATCGACTATCTCTTCTATGCTTTCTCTGACAGTCATTGACCTGAGCATTCCAATTATTTTCAATGTTTTTGAATGCTGTATCTGCACTTACATATCGCTTCACATAGCGGCACAAATCTTCAATATCGCTGATAGAGATGAGTGAATCCACTTCAATATTTCTTTTTTTTCTGCTTCTGTCAGCTTTGAGTTCCAATGTAAAATTTTGTAGCGCCAGGGGGGCATGGAATTATCGAGAATCACTTTTTCAATCGCATCTAAATCTTCCTGCGGTGTTGCATGACTTTTAAAAGGAAAATCGTTCGATAAATTTAAGTGTTTTTTCCCCTCTCTTATATCTCGTTCTATGAATTGCTTAAGACCGGGAAGTTTGTGATACCACGGATAATTCGTCTTATTCGAGTGACAATCAAAACAGACTTTTTGAAAAATCTGCTTTATATTTTGTACATATTGTTGATTTATTGCTTGGTACGCAAGCGTGCGTGAAGTGGTTTCGGAAGTTTTATCTTTTAATATCGGCGGTTTCAATCCTTTATGAGCATAAGAAAATACAAAAAAAAGCACCATTAAAAAGAGAAGTCTCATTCCGAGTAAATATTTTATTTTCATCAAGATATTATACGAAGATTGTTATCAATCCGTGACAGTTAAAATCTAATTTTGACACCAACACCTACCGTTTGATGATTGTTTTCATCTCTTTTGTAAAATAAACCAGCACTCCAAATTTCGCTAAAATTATAAAGACCAGTTGTTTCAAACTCCCACTCAAATTCTTGATCCACATATTCAAACCGAGGCTCTAAATCTAGACTTACGTGCCCTGTTATCGGTATTTCTTTTTTAAGTGTCACTACTATTTTTTTATCAGTTCTAAGATAAGCTCTTGTTTCAATGCGAAGAGGAAGAGTGTAGGCCAAACCTAAAATCGCATGTAATTTTTCATCTTCAACTTCAGCACCACCTAATACAGCAAAGAAAATATTTAAATATCTTTTAAAAATAAGCTGTGATTCGAAAGTTTTTGGGTCATACTCATCAAGTTCTAAATGAAGCGTTACATCATATCGGCCGGCATTCACACCCACCTCAACTTCGGCATGATTTGAATAAGCGCCCAGATTCCCCCTCCAAAACATGTCATCATCTTGAATCATGTGAGGAGCAACTTTTTTTTCATAAATCACAAGATCCATAGGCTCTTCAAAATTGTCATATTTTATAAGCCGCGCCATGCCCATCATCATATGAAAAAGATTGTGACAGTGGAAAAACCAAATCCCTGGCTCGTTGGCATGGAACTCAATAGTCACAGTCGACATAGGTGCAACGTCGACAGTATGAAACAAGGGAGATTGCGCCCCCTGTTCATTAATAACTCTAAAAAAATGTCCATGTAAATGCATCGGGTGGTGCATCATAGTAGTATTCACCATCGTAAAACGAACAACTTCATTATATTTCACATGAATATATTTTTCTTCAGAAAAGGGTTTTCCATTAATCATCCATTGATAGCGATTCATATCCCCCGAAAGTTGCAGCCGAATGTCATGACGTTTTAAGTCAGCATTAAATTCAGTTTTCTGTTTCGCTCGAATCATTCCATAGTGAAGTCCCTTGATTTTGGGTATTGAAGAATGAGCTTCCTGATGTTTGGTTGGAAGAGACATGCCATGAAGGCCGCCGTGTGGATCATGTGGTGGCGGCATATCTTGTGGCGGAGGCTTGTGACCAACGTGATCTGCTTCATGTTTCATAACATAGGGGTTGGACTTTTCCTTGTCAGGGGCATTCTCTGTAGAACCGGAGCCCACAAATAAACTTGAATACCCCGTCACATCTTGAGCCGTAGATCTTAATTCAAAAGCCATTGGATGATGTGTGTTTGGAACCTGGAAAAGGATATCGTAAGTTTCTCCTATAGCCACCAGCAGTTCATTCACTGTAATGGGCTCAATATCAATTCCATCTTTTGAAATCACTGTAAAATTTCGAAGATTTCCAATATTGATATAAAAATAAGAAGAGGACGCAGAGTTGATAATTCTAAACCGAATTTTATCTCCGGGTTTAGCATTTTCAAAAGTAGATTGTTGCTCTCCATTGATGAGAAATGCATCATAACCAACGTCGGAAAGATCCATCGGTCCCATCCGATCCCATTCTCCTTTTAAATATCCACCGAAAGAACCACGCCGAATAGCATCAATAATGGAAGGCAGAAAATCTTTTTTATAACCATAGTAATCTCCATCTTTTTTAAGATTATGAAGAATAGACATCGCATGTTCATTGGACCAATCACTTAAAACAAGCTCTTGATCATGGTTTATTGTGGGATGTTGATGCTCATCTTCAATGATGAAAGCCCCATAAAGCCCTCGTTGTTCTTGAAGTTCTGCATGAGAGTGATACCAGTAGGTGCCGGTCTGTTTAATAGGAAATTTAAAAGTAAAACTCTCTCCTGGCTCTATCAATTTGTTATTAGAAAAAGCAGGGCCATCCATGTCCCAAGGCACAAGCACACCATGCCAATGCAATGTCGTGCGTTCATGGGTTTCATTAATCACCTTAGTGACGGCTGTATCTCCTTTTTTAAATCTTAAAGTGGGTGCTGGAATTTGACCATTGATAGCTAATGCATCATGAGATTCTACGCCTGTAATATTTTTACTGATGTGTTGAATTCGTAAGTCATAGTGACGCT
>JACOXK010000069.1 GCA_016182335.1 Deltaproteobacteria bacterium
ACACGGGTACTTTCAGAATCCGATATTAGATTATCGTCTGCCTGGAGTGGCAGAAAATTCAGGAGACAAAATGCACACAATCCGAACAACCATAAGTGAGGAAAAAATAATTTCTTGAGAGCAGCCTTTTTAAAATTCAAATTGTCAAAAACCACTTTAAAGTGGCCAGAAAATGACAAAGCAATTAATTCTTGTCAATCCTTTGACAAAGATTATTCTTTGAAGAATAATCACTCTTAATTACTTATGAAAGTCAGTTGTCATAAAGTTAGTTTTATTTTTGAAACATGGTTTTTCTTTCTAATCCTGTTTGGATTTCCATATTTTACCTTTCGAAATAATAGTTTTGGCACACTCACACAAAATCGATGGATATTTATTTTCCTAGGTGCGTGGGCTGTGGGTTGGTTTTTCTACATTCGATGGCTTTATACATCCCTACGTCGAGGCGTTTAGTGCGCACTCTTGTTCTTGGTTGTTTGCTGCTTTTAAACTCTTGTGCTACCGACCGAAGCCCGGCTCAAATTCCATCCTCAAAACGGTCTGCCATTGAGAGTTTTGACTTAACATGGCATGATTTTAAGATTTCTATCGACACCTCTAAACTCTCAATGACTTCTTTTAAAAAGGCTCAAATAAAAATTCGTTCAACCGACGCTCTTCACAAAGAAGTTTTTCTTTATCGAGACTCTTTTCCGACCTCCCAACAGATCGTATTCTATAACCAACCTGAACTAGAGCTTAAAAATGGGGTTTATTTTGTAGATATTGAAATTACGGATCTAAGGAAAAAACTTCTTTTCAAAGAAAAAATCAAGAGAGAAATTTTCGACTCTCCCCTGCAATAGACATTAGGGGGTCCCTCGCTGCGCTCGGGATGACAGAAGGAAGCTCGGGATAACAGGGTATATTATTGCTTTTTTGGTTGAAGAAGTTTCTTAGTCACCTTCACAGGCCTTATAAGTGAAAGCGCATCTAAAAAAACAAAAAAATGTAACCAGTTCACAGAGCCAAAAGATTCCATGGTTTGAAAAAAACCCTGTGGGTCTTCAAATCCATAAAGTTCCCGCTGAAGTTTTTTATAGTGTTCAAATCGCCCAAATTGAGCATCTTCTCCACTCACATGACTCGTAAGAGCTGAGTATTCTTTATGAAGATCCTGATAGTCTCTCACATAAACATAAGAATATTCAGTCACATCCAAATATAAAATGCCCCCAATGAAAAATAGTGTGCCCACCCCGCCGGTGAGAAACAAGCTACCTAATATAACAACGGGAATGCTTCCATACCGAAGAATCATCTCTTTTGTTTGTAAAAAATTTTCCCTCTCTTCATATTCTTTTTTAAAAACTGAAAATAAGTCTTGTAACCAAGACTGC
Source organism: Deltaproteobacteria bacterium (assembly GCA_016182335.1). Classification (GTDB taxonomy): domain Bacteria; phylum Bdellovibrionota; class JACOXK01; order JACOXK01; family JACOXK01; genus JACOXK01. Next base: position 1,383 of record JACOXK010000069.1, read on the forward strand.
GGGAATACTTTAAAAAGCTCTGTTTCAATATATGGATTCATCAATAACTCTAACTTTTCTTCATAAGTATTCCTGCGAGCCACATCGATTATTGTTTGATCCATGTTTTGAAGTGCCGCGAGCAACGCCTTATCTAGATATTTCTGAAATTTATCTTCTCTCATTGAAAGTATTTCTTTTTTTGAATATTCAGCCGCAGTGACGTTCTCTCCCACAAGAACTTCATAAAAATAAATCGGCTTTCTTAAAAACTCATCCATGGATTGATTCGTCACATTCGCAAGTAGGTATGGTGCTTCCATGATCAACGCAATCCATTGAGCATTGGCACCCAACAATTCATTCATAAGAGGTACAATTTTACTATCTATATCACCTAAATTTTTAGAAAAAATCTCTTCTTGAGAGAAAACATCTTTTGTATATTCATTGATAATATTTCCTTTTCTTTTTTCGTCTTCAACAAAAGAAACTCTTTGACGTTTTTCTTCAATGATTTTCCACTTGTTGGATTTTAAACTTTGAAGTTGGTCCTCTGTTGTCTTCTTTTCTGAGTAGAGTTGACTAAGTTTTACATTAAGAGAGAAACGAATAAGATCCAACTCTTTAAGTCGGTAGCTAGCACTTAAGGAATCCTGCATTAAAGTTTTTCTTTTATCCCAAAATACGTACAGTGGATGTTTCTCAACAATGAGCACTTGAAATTCACTCCATTTTTTTTCAAAGTCATTTGGAATTCCAAACATTTGAGAAGTTTTTAAACTGCAATCCTCAAGCTTTTTGCGTAAAGTAGGCCAGTCCCTTTCAATGCCGAATTCATATCCGCCTTCGTCTAAGATTCTCAATGCTTCTAACACATTGGCGTGAACAGGTTCTAAAGCACTCCGATACAACTGTCCTTGAAGATCCATGTAAAACGGCAATATCAACATTTCTAAAGCCTTTTCTACCGCTAACTGAAATTTTTCAAAATTTTTTTTGTGAAGCTTAAAGTATTCACTCCTTGCATGCTCAAAAATATCTTTTTGAAAAAAAAAACTGGGAAGCTTTATGATATTGATCTTCCCCAACCCCCACATTAAACTTTGGTAATATAAGCATTTTATCTCGAAATTCGTTTTGAATTTCTTTTGGAAATTGAAGCAGGTTTACAGCTGCTGCAGGGTTCTCTTGAAACTCGGACAGAAGTCCTAATGCAGTGATTTTATTTCTTATTAAAAACTCATAGGTAAGTAACTTTGCCATCTGAAGAAGACAAGGTGTTATTTCTTTGGTTGAAACATCACTTTTAATTCGTTTCTCGATTTCAAGTTTTGCGGCTGAAGATAAGCTTAAAAGGAGTCCCGACGGGGCCAATTCAGAAGAAAATTGGGGATAATAATCTAAAATCCAAGACAATTCTTCTTCATAAACCTGGCTACTCAGTTTAAGACCATCCAAATTATCACCCAAGAGCATGAAATCATTTCGATCAGGCCAGAGATAGTTCGTTAAATAATTTTCATAGATCATTTCAATCAAGGAAAAATATCTTTTGATAAGCTGTATTTTTTCGATAATAGAAAACCCATGTTCGGATGAAAAACTTTGACTCGCTATCTTTTCAAAAAAAACAGCAAAGGAACTTGCATCTTGAGTGTCATTCTCATTTATAAAATAGGAATACAGAATCTGTAATTGTTCAGAAGAGGAGAAATTGTCTTCGAAAAAAAACTTAGCTTTGATTTCAGCAGATATTTCAGCAGAATAAAAAGCATCAATAAAAGATAAGATTTCGGTCCTATCAAGAGCATTTTTAGCAGGTGGATAACTTAAAACCTCTTCCAGAGTTTTCTTATACATTCTTAGAGCTAAAACAAAACTTTCTATTCGTGAAGATGACGGAATAACCACCTCGTGCCATAAGCCATTTTCTTGAATCCACTTTTTTCGAGGTTTCCATGAAAACCATTGTTTCCAATCTTCTTGGCAAAGATTGCTCATGGCACTTTCAACTTCTTGGAGGTTCAGGTTCAAACGCAACTCTAAAACTTCTTTCTCAGAAAAGTTTGAGTCATCTGAATAAGCTAATGATATTAACAGGATAAATAACATGATTGGAGTTAGAAAAAATGGGCGGTGGACAGACACAGTGTAGCCGCTTATGCTCTGTCACTTAGGTACTGTCAAGACATGGGGTCAAGTCGTTTGTTGGCCAATACCTCGCGAAAGCATTGGCCAACAAACGACTTGACCCCCCAACCAAAATTATTCCATAACAGGAGGTGCTGCCGGTGCTGTTTGCGGCATATTCTCCGTTGGAGATATTTGCGGTGTACTTTCCGCAGGTATCAGTTGTTTTCCTTCTGTTTTCTTTTTTGAAAATGCGGCCTCTCTTTTTTGTTTCTGCTTATTCAGAGAAGCTATCTGATTTTCAAAAATTTTATGAGCACGAGTGATGCATTCTTTTTTATTTTTACTCTTTTCACAAGCACTCAAACGCCTCGAGCGTCTTTTTTCAATTTTCGCCTTTCTTCTCTCGTACTGCGCCTGCATTTTCTCTTGATGTGTTTTCTTCGCTTGTTTTTTTTGAGATGAAGAAACTGCTCCAGTCTCACGCTTCACTTCTTTGTGCTCTTTCTGCTGATTCATCTTATGATGCAGCTGTCCGTGATGGGTTTGATGGTCTTCATGTTGGGTTGAAACAGGAGTTCTCTTTGCTTCTCCATCCTTTTTTGCTTCGGATAGAGACACCGATGAAAAAACAATACATACGACAAGGACAACTAACCATCTCATTAAGAACATGACCCCTCCTTCTTAGCTTTTAAAATGCTTAAAAGCCGTTAGCGCCAAATAGGCTGTAAAGACAACTGCCATTATGCTTATCCATGTGGGGATCTGGTAACTGCCAATCTCAAACGACCAGCCCAAACCCACTCGAAAAAGATGTAGAACACAAACAGTACTAAAAATAATCCCAGATATCAGAAAATATATTTTTTTATTCATGAAGTTCATTTTACTTAAAAGTTCTATTGTTGCAACAACTTAGGTGTAACATTTTTCATAGCCACAATGCGGACACGAAACACACCCTTCTGAGTGAACAAACTGTGCACTACATTCAGGACATCGAAATTCCTCATACTTCGCCCCATCTGTATGAGCTTCTTTGAGCACCTGATCCTCTCTAGACCGATCCCGATAAATTGTTATTCCCTTGCATCCTAGTTTAAAAGCTAATTCATAGGCATTTCTTACGTCTTTAACGCTTGCTTCATGCGCCATATTCACTGTTTTTGAAACTGCATTATCACAGTGCTTCTGAAAAACAGCCTGCATACGGACATGCCACTCTGGTGAAATTTCATGGGCTGTGATCACAGTTTCATCATATTTTTGAGGTAGTCGCTCCCCTTCCAGCACGTTTTTCTCAAAACTTCGGGCATAAATTGGCTCTATACCGCTAGAACAACCGGCAATCAGACTAATGGTCCCAGTGGGTGCAATTGTAATAAGAGTAGCATTACGAACTAAACGGTCAGGATACCTCTTCTCCATCAAGGAATCCTTGTAATTTGGAAAAGAACCCCTTTCTTGTGCTAGAGATTCGGATGCAAGAAGCGCTTCTTTATAAATAATAGAAATAATCTCTTCTGCATATTTAAGGGCTTTTTCACAATTGTAGGGAGTTTTCAGCTTCCACAGGATATCTGCAAATCCCATAACTCCAAGACCAATTTTTCGATTAGCCTTTGTTATATTTTCAATCTGAGGCATAATATAACAATTCACATCGATCACATTATCTAAAAAATGAACGGCTTTTCGTACAATCTTTTTTAGTTTTTCCCAATCAATACGATTTTTCGAAGCATCTAGAACCGTATTGAGGTTGATCGACCCTAAATTACAAGATTCATAAGGTAGCAACGGTTGCTCTCCACAGGGATTCGTACTTTCAATGGAAGCAATGTGAGGAGTGGGATTTAATTCATTGATTCGATCTATAAAAATCAGTCCCGGTTCCCCCGTTTTCCAAGCAGCCTGAACAATATTCTCAAAGAGTTTAGTTTCTTTTATGGCATGCCTCTTCACGGCGCTCATAAAGGAATCAGGCACAGCCACTGAAAAATTAAAATTTGAAAATGCCCCTGGTTTTTCTTTGGCATGAATAAAATCATCGATATCCGGATGATCCACATTGAGAATAGCCATATTAGCTCCACGCCTGGCTCCCCCCTGTTTAATCGTATCCGTTACTGCATCAAACAACCGAATAAAGGACAGAGGCCCACTGGCCACTCCCTGTGTTGATAAAACAGAACTTCTGGCGGGTCTTATTTTGGAAAAATTAAAGCCAGTTCCCCCACCCGTTTTTTGGATGAGAGCCGCATGTCGCAGAGTCGAAAAAATAGAATCAATCGAGTCACCCATAGGCAAAACAAAACAGGCAGAAAGTTGCCCATTTTCACGACCTGCATTCATGAGGGTTGGCGAGTTGGGGAGAAACTCCATGGATGAGAGCATTTCAAAAAATTCATCTTTTGTTTTTTGGATTGCAGCCTTTGAACGATATTTTTGATCTGCGGACGCCACAACTCTTGCAACTCTGGCAAAAAGCTCTTGAGCAGTTTCAATCACCTCACCACAATTATTTTTTTTAAGATACCTTTTGGATAAAACAACAAGAGCATTTTGGGTTAGTGTCATCATATAGAGTCAGAGCTTAGTATAAATAAGAGAAGAGAAGACCATTGATATTTGATAAATTCTCGAAAAGTAATCGATATACTTGCCATTTTTGTATACCAATAGTGAGCCTCAAATCTGGGAGTTTCAAGCGAGTGAGAATAGATATTCACAGTTCTTGGCATGATTTTTTGAAAAATATAGTGAGCTCTGTACATGTGATAATTCGACGTCACAAGAAGAATATTTTGAATCGAATAATCGCGTATAAATTTTTCTGCCTCTAGAGCATTTTCTAAAGTGCTCTGAGACTTTCTCTCAACTTTAAGGTTTTCAACATAATTTAATTTATGTGCTTTAAAATAGCTCTTCTCATCAAAAGTTTTATCAACCCCAGATAACAGACATAATTTTGGTTTGAACTGCTCACAAAGATCAACGCCACTTTGAATTCTTCCTTTCCCGCCAGCTAAAGTAATAACAGCGTCTATTTTTTCGGACTGCTCATTAATAACATCAAATCTCTTAATAAAGCGAACAAATTGAGAAACTTCGAAAACGAGAAAGAAGAGAATAAAAAAAGAGGCCATGATCCGAAACATAGGATCAAACTAGCACAAGACGACAAGCCTTGTCATTTCTCGTTCCCGCCCTTTTTTGGTTCAGAAACAAGCAATTTATGTTCCTCTTTCCATAAAAAGAGGTAGTTGTCTAGGATTTCCTGGTCTAGTCGTCTTAACGTTGCACTGTCTTCCCAAAACCAACGTCTTTTAGAGAGCCTTTGGGAAACGATATCGATCTGCTTTTTTAGTTCTGCGATTCTCAACTTAATGCGAGCATGAGGTAAGTCTGATGAAGAGAGAAAAAAAAGTCTTAGAGTTTTAGCATCTTCTCTTTCTGAGATTCTTTCATAAGCTAAAGCGTTTTTTAAAATTATTTTTAAATGGATTCGATCACAATCTAAGATTGGAAGCTCACAATGAACTAAGTCCTCTGCCCAAACACTCAAACTCTCCTCATCGATGAGTCCATTCTCAACATCACCTTTGTAAGATTCTGCTGGGCTGGTCATTTTAGCGTTCTTATTTATTTTATAAAGTCCATCATAGACCACATAAATTATAAGTTCATGAGTTTGATCAGAATTCCAGAAATTAAGAAAAACATCTGTGAAGGTTCTATAAAAACACGCCGAAAAATAACCTCCTGCAAGATACACCTCATGAGCATTGAACTTAAAATCAAAATGCCCATCACTTGAGTCTCTCCTCATGAACAAAGAATCATCATCAATGTACCCCTGGGTTTTTGAGCTCCTCCCTAAGATGACTGTTGGAATTTTAGAAACTTGAGAATAGTTGATCAATGTTTTGATTCCATCTTTTGCAACTCCTTCTTGATCAAACTCATTCATAGGGTGAGTAATGATCGTCAACTTACTTGAATCAATAAGCTCAATTCTCGGGTCTTGCGCACAGACGCAGTGAAAAATCAAAAGAAAAATGCCTATAATAAATAGTGAGCCTTTCATGTTAGAGGATGTCTGGCCGTAATAACAGTTTTAATATTGCCCCGCACGTTAAAATCCCCAACTACTTCAATTTCATAAGGATGAAGGGCTCCTACAAGATCGTCCAAAATAATATTCACAACATCTTCGTGAAACATTTTTTGATTTCGAAATTTGTTAATATAAAGTTTGAGCGACTTTAATTCAACACATTTATCTTTGGGAATGTATTTAATCTTGATTGTTGCAAAATCAGGGAAACCAGAGCGAGGACATAAGCACGTAAACTCAGGGCAGCTAAAGTCGATTTCGTACTTGCGATGCTTTGTCCTGTTCTCAATAACTTCTAATTGTGCTTCTCCAATCAGTTTTTCACCCGGCAACATAGAAGAAGTAAATGCATAATTATTAAGCTGAAGTCAAGTCGGCGTATTGGGCCAATACATGCGGGTTTACAAAGGGGTGAAGGATCGATATCAATTTACTCATAAAATGAACTACATTATTCAAGCACAAAACCTAGTAAAAAAATATGGACACTTCGAAGCTGTCAAAGGCATTGATTTTAATATCCCAAAGGCCTCCTGTTTTGGCTTTTTAGGCCCCAATGGTGCTGGAAAAACGACAACAATGTCGATGCTCTATTGTTTTGTGCGTGTCACAAGCGGGTCTCTAAGCATTGCAGGACTTACTCCACCTTCTGATGAACGAGAAATAAAAAAAATATTAGGTATCGTCCCCCAGGATAATAATTTGGATCCGGATCTCTCTGTTTTTGAAAACCTTGTCGTGTACGCCAGGTATTATGGTCTGTCTCTGAAACAATCTAAGAATAAAATTGAAGAACTTCTTGATTTTTTTGAATTGGGAGAGAAGCGAAATGTTCGAATTCCGCAGCTTTCGGGGGGTATGAAAAGACGCCTTGTTCTGGCCCGTGCACTCTTGCATGACCCAAAAATCATTATTCTGGATGAGCCTACGACGGGTCTTGATCCACAAGCCAGGCATCTTATTTGGGAACGTCTTGAAAGTCTTAAAAAGACCGGAAAAACGTTTGTTTTAACAACGCATTACATGGACGAAGCAGAACGCCTATGTGACGAACTTGTTCTCATGGACCAGGGGAAAATATTAGAACAAAACACTCCTCATAAACTTATTGAAAAACACATAGGAAAAGAAACAATAGAAATTATAATTGATAATCAAAAGGTGGACTCCATTTTGGACCACCTATCCCCCTTTAAATTTACATGGGAGAAAACATCAGCCCGCTTATTTATATATACCCATGAAGGACATAAAATTCTTGAAAAACTCATTCAATTAAATAATTTTGAGTTTCTTCATCGGCGCAGTAGTTTAGAGGATGTTTTTTTGAAATTAACTGGAAGAGAATTAAGAGAGTGATCACATCCCGTTTTTTGCGTGTTTGGCAGAGAAATTTTGTAGTGTGGACGAAGTACTACCTATCCACACTCATCGGGGCCATAGGAGAGCCTCTTATTTTTTTATGGGCGCTGGGTTATGGAATGGGCAGATACATTGTTCACATTGACGGCATGAGTTATCTCGAATTCATGGCGCCTGGTTTATGGATCACAGCCTGCATGAACGCTTCAAGTTTGGAATGTACATTTAATACGTTTACAAGACTCTCCACACAAAAAACATACGATGCTATTATTGCCACCCCTATTTCACCCGCAGAGATAGCGGCTGGCGATGTTCTGTTTGGAGCAACACGAAGTTTTATTACTGGGAATCTTGTTCTGGCCATTTATTTTTTGTTTGGACTGATCCATCACTGGTCGGCACTTTTTATACCCTTCATTGGGTTTGTCGTTGGGCTCTTTTTTGGGTCTCTAGGTCTTTGTATGACAGCTCTAGCCCGAAGCTATGATTTCTTTACTTATTATTTCATCTTGGTTTTAACACCGGCTCTGATGCTAACAGGTGTTTTTTTCCCCGTATCAAATCTGCCTCAACCTCTAAGAGATATAGTTTCCTGGGTGCCACTGACTCAAATGGTATCAATCACGCGCGATATTTTTTTGAATCGATGGCAGTGGTCCTCTGTTGGATATATTATCTATACGCTTGCATTTTCTCTTCTTTTGTTTTTGGTAGCGGCTAAACTCATGCACCGACGTCTCATTAAGTGAATTTCCGAATACTTAGGGCCTCGCCCTTCTGCTGACAGAACCCAGTGTAAAAGGGTAAAAGAGCTCAAGGGATATGTTTTGTGTCGAGTAGACTGCCGCATTTCTGCGACAGCCCCTCACAGAACCGTACGTGAGGAATTACCTCATACGGCTCTTCAAAAGCAGTGTCTATTACAATCAGACATAGGAAGAAAGTTTGGAATACGTTACGGATTGTCGGGGATTAATCTCTGAGATAAAATTCAATCCCAACTCGCGTAATATGTTCAACTAAATTCTCATTATCAATTTCATGCATGAGACAAAGATCAATCTTATAGGGCAGTTGGAGTTCATCTAGCTCTTCTTTAACGCTCAATAATTCGGACATGTTCATGAGAACACCATCAATGACTAAATCTATATCCGATCCCGGCTTATAATTTCCCATTGCTCGTGATCCATAGATGATTGCTTTTTTTATATTTGGATATTTCCTAAAAACCGCGCTCATCATCTCAATATTTTCTTCGGAGAGGCCAAATTTTTGACTCAGCGTGCCCATGATTGTCCCATTTTGTAGTCACGACTTTAATTTTAAGCTATTCATCTTATTCTTCAGCTCAATAAACTGGCGAAGATAAACAGTCCGAATTTTTTTTACTATTTCTGCTGATACTTTTTTGTTGTACGTATGAGTCGTTTCATTGCGACTCTGAATCATTGCCATCCAGGGCGCACCATCGCTCAGCAGACCCTTACTAAATGCCTCTCGGATTGCATCCCTCGACCCTGTAATGCCAGATGTACCCTGGTATTCAAAATAGTCTTTAAGAACGTTCCAAGCTAACTCATGAGTAAACTCAAAGGCCTGAATCAATCCCTGATTTTCTAATTCGCTTAACTCTTTTGAATTTGAAAGAGCAACAGCCTTGTCAAGAACTTTTAAAGCAGTCTCAAAATTCTCAAGTCTCTGCATCCAGCGAATGTCTTTCA
>JACOXK010000070.1 GCA_016182335.1 Deltaproteobacteria bacterium
GAGAATATGAAGACAAAGTTAATGCCAGCCTCATTGGAACGTGGCATGGGAAATTTGAACATCTTTGGTTAGAAAGTGATTCGTCTGTTCCCCTTGAGATTACTGTAAAAATCGAGAAATTAAATCTCACAAAAAATTTTAGTCGTTTACAAGATATAAAACCACTTGGAGAAGTCATTTTAGAGTCACGCAAAACAGAAAAGTTTTCAATAATAGAAGTGAGAGTTCATCAGGCCTTTGACAAAGATGGGAATGCAACACCTGATAGTGGGGTGATCGATGTACTTTTCGAGAATGCCAGCAAGCGTTCATATCTGAATCTCCGTACAGGTTTATTCAAGAACACCTATCAAAGAGTTGAACTTGGTGGTGACACTTATGGAACATTTGAGAAACACTAGAATCAAGCGGCCGAATTGATAAACATTAATAATATCAAAGTCTGATTTTTGAGTTGGAAGCGATGTTTGTAGCTTGCATCTTAGTAGAGAATCGACTGGATCACAGCTGGAGTTTATGCAGAGCTACTGCGAAGTGCTGGGATGACATAGCGAAGTTCAACATGATTTAGAAGTAAGTCTTGTGAAGACGCTCATTTTTCAATCATCTCTACCGCCTGGAAGTAATACAAATTTCTATCGGGATGTATGGTAATAACTGCTCTAATCCAGCTTGAAAAATTATGCATGAAAAGCAATATTTTTTATAACTTCTGCTGAGCAAAAAAGAACAAAGCGTTACTTGGTGACTTGGAGAAGGGGCCAGTAGCTTCCGTTAGGCCACACATCAACATTTTTTAAGCCCTTGTGCGATACGGAGAAATAAAGCGGATGCCAAAGAGGAATATAAGGCAATTCTTCAGAGGCAATTTTCTGTACCTGAGCATAAATACTTTTTCTCCTCAAAGGGTCTAAAGTTACTTGGCCCAATGTTGTTAATTGATCCATGACAGCGTTGCTGAAATACCCGCGATTACTTCCTTGAGGTGGAATCATAGAAGAGTGAAAAATCACATGATAGAGATTCGGATCTGTGACACCCACCCATATCAAAGAAGCAAGCTGAAAATTTCCAGATTTAATATCAGCATAGAATGTCCCCCATTCATAAGTGCTAAGCTTCACATTAATATCAATGGCTCTGAGTTGATTTGCTAAAATTGTTGCTACCCGCATAGCCTCTGGGTTTGTTGATGTTTTATACTCAAGGCTTAATCGATGCTCTTTTCCAGAAAGTTTTGGATAGCCAGCCTCGTCTAATAGTTTTTTTGCAGCAAAAATGTCGTAATTATATTTTTTAACGTCATCAGAATAAAAAGGGTTATTGGGAGAGAGTACCCCATCAGCTTTTACAGCCATACCCTCTAAAACATGCTTAATAATCTGCTCGCGATTCAATGCATAAGCGAGAGCTTGTCGTACTTTTTGTTTTTTCAAAATAGGATCTTTAAGGTTAAAAATAAGATATTTAACAGAAAATGAAGGTGTTTTGCGAACATCAAAATTGGAGTCTTTTTCAAAATCTTTTACTGCTTCAGGTGGAAGAATATTATAGATAATATCAACCTGCTTTTTTTGAAGCAAAGTAATGCGCGTTGTGTCGTCAGCAACTGTTTTGATATGAAGCTCTTGCATAGAGGCTTTACCACCAAAATAACCTTCAAATTTCTTAAGCTTAACAAGTCCAATACTACTTTCTATAAATTGATAGGGGCCACAGCCCACAGGGAATTCGTTAAGAGGTTTTGTTTCAACATCGACATGTTGCGGAATGATTCTGGCAATGACTAGATCCGTTAAAAAAGAGGCATCGGGCTTATCCAAAGTGATTTTAATTTCCGAGGGGTTTGAAACTTCTACTTTTTGAATTTTGCTGAAGGCTGCCTTAAAAGGTGAGGCGGTCTTTTCATCTTTAAAAGAATTGAGCGTGTAAACGATATCAGAAGGCGAAAGCCCTTTGCCGTCATGAAAAGTAACCCCTTCTCTGATTTTAAAAACATAGGTTTTATCATCCAGCATAGACCATCCGGTTGCTAGGTCAGGAACAATGTTTCCCTTTTTGTCCATGCGAACAAGCCCACTGTAAATAAGTTCCAGGGCTCTTTGTGAGTAAGCATCTGTTGCAAAGCGGGGGTCTAAATTCTTAATATCGGCTTCAACTCCTAAAATTAGGGCATTTTTTTGAGTTGCGGATGTGCACGCTTGAAAGAGAAGAAGAATAATGCATAATGAAACAAGATGAAACCGCATGTGTTTTGTGTAGCTCATATTATTTTATGAAGCAAGCCACTCTTTTTATAGTTCATTTTTTATTTTTCTTTTGTTCTTCTATGAGAGCCTATTCAAATCTTCCACAAGCAATGAAAGATTTAGAAAAAAAGGGAATTTTAGTTTCCATCGAAGCCAGAGATTTGGATTCTGGAAAAATTCTTTATGCTGTGAACGAAAATTTAACGCTCAACCCCGCATCCAACGTAAAATTATTTACGTCTGCGGCAGCTCTTGAAATTTTGGGCTCACAATTCATTTTCCAAACAAAAGTTTTTCATTATGGCTCCATTCAAGACCAAAAATTGAAGGGAAATCTTTATGTACAAGGTTTTGGAGACCCACTTTTTGTGAGTGAACGCCTGTGGTTTCTCATCAACGATCTAGCCAGAGAGGGTTTTAAAACTATTACAGGCGACCTGATTTTGGATCCATCTTATTTTGATACAAACCAAGACATTGAGTTTGCAACGGGTGATGACAATCAACGTGCCTACAGTGCCCCACTTTCAGCTTTATCGCTCAATTTCAATGTTGTTGCGATTTATGTAAGACCCGGTCATCCCAATAAAAAACCACTCGTATTTTTAGATCCGGAAAATGAATATGTTGAGGTTTTGAATGAGGCCACAACAGGTGCGAAAGATACATTGCAAGTCGATCGTTTCCAGAAAAAAGATAAGATGGTTTTGAAAGTCAGCGGGGTTTTTCCAAAAAATGTTCATGAGAAAAGAATTTATAGAAATGTTTTGGATCCAGTTCAGTATTATGGGGCTGTTTTTAAAGAGTTTTTAAAACAAAGAGGCATTATTCTTAAAGGTGATGTTAAAATGGGAAAGGTCCCAGATTCGGCGCATTCTCTTACAACTTATGATTCAAAGTTTTTAAAAGAAATTCTTTCAGGGCTTAATCTTTATAGTAACAATTTCATTGCGGAACAAATTGTTAAAACCTTGGGTGCTTTTAAAAAGCAGGCCCCGGGCACAACATCGAAGGGTATCGACGTGATAAAACTTTTCTTAGAAGAGAATCTTAAATTCAAGAATGGCTCGTTTGTCATAAAAAATGGATCTGGATTTTCAAAACTCAATCGATTTTCTTCTCACCACTTCGTAGAACTTCTCCATTATAGTTATAAAAAATTTGAAATAGCGCCTGAATTCATATCTTCTTTAGGGGTGCCTCATGAAGATAGCACCTTGGCGCGATATCAATCCCTTGGAAAACAATATTATCTCAGGGCAAAAACAGGCTCTCTGACAGGTGTTGTGGCATTGTCTGGATATCTTAAGTCCCGTCATAAAAAGAACATTGCTTTTTCAATTTTGCTCAATAGTTCCAGTAATAACAATGACATTCTTTTTACAAATATTCAAAAAGTTCTTTCCTATTTAAGTCAAATATAAAACAAGCCGAAGAGAAGGACACAAATCAATGTTGTGAGGAGTGTGAGCGTGTCTTTCTTTTCAAAAATCATAAGTATTGCATTGATCATGCCTATAGCTCCTGTTTTTGGAATGGGAAGGATTTTAGCTGTTTTACCGTTGCCCTATCCACTTGAGGTTTTAGAAGAGAAAATTCTTTTTATAGGGATGGAGCGTGACGAGGCTGTGAGAAAAGCTCCCGAAAGAAGGCCCCTGGCCTTGAGCGAAAAGCCACTCGTTAATTATGAGCAACAAAAGAGTGCCATCGGTTATGAAGCGGGCAAGACATTTCAGATTCCTCCAGGACTAGAACATCGTGTAGAATTTTGGAAAAAAATCTATGGCGAATACTCAACTCATCAGTACGTTATTCACGACACCGAAGAAATGCTTATTTATGAAGTCATCGATATCAGCGACATTGAACAATCAAAAATAAGCGAAAGAGAGCAGCTTCGAAGAATTAATAACCGCCTCTCTGAAGTTGAAGAAAAATATCATAATCTCTTAAGTGAAATTCACCGAAAAAAAGCAACTAATTTGACCCCTGAGGAAAAAAGAATTTATAATTTATTTGAACATCTTGCTGACCCAGACAAATTTTTTAAGGCAAGCCATTTGTCTAGGATTCGGGCACAGTTAGGATAAAATGACAGATTTAAATTAGGAATACAGAATTGCGGAAAATATCTAGCGCTCATAGAAGAAGTTTTTAAAAAGCATCAACTACCCCTAGAGCTCACTCGAATTCCATATATAGAGTCCATGTTTAATCTTGAAGCACGCTCATTTAGAGGAGCCAGTGGTATTTGGCAGTTTATGAGATCAACGGGAGTTCGTTTTTTAACAATTAACGATGTGGTTGATGAAAGAAATGACCCAATCGAGGCAACCTTGGCATCGGCAAAGTTGCTCAAGCAAAACTATGAGAAACTACAATCTTGGCCTCTTGCAATTACGGCTTATAATCATGGACAGACTGGAATGTTTCGAATTTCACAGAGAATGAATACGAAGGACGTAGTAAAGATTATTAATGAATATTCAAGCCCTACGTTTGGTTTTGCATCCAAAAATTTCTACTCTGAATTTTTGGCAGCTGTCGAAGTTGATAAAAATTATGAAAAGTATTTTGGAAAACTAAAAACTCAGGAACCTGCTCATTTTGATACGATTACTCTGGATAGGTATATAGCACTTACAAGTTTGTCTTATTATACAAAGATTTCAAAGGATACTTATCTTGATTTAAACCCTGGATTGACTGCAAAGGTCAGTAGTGGAATCAAGCTACTTCCCAAGGGATTTGCTTTAAGAATACCCAAAGGTTTTGAGCAGCAGTTTTTAACACGATATAAGAACATTCCTCGAAGTCATTTCTATGCTCAGCAGAGTCGTGAGAGGTATCATCGTGTAAGGCGCGGAGATACTCTTTCTTTTGTGGCAAAGAGGTATGGAATTACGGTTGCCAGCCTTATGCGAGCCAACCGACTTTCCCAAGTAAGATTTATTCACATCGGTCAAGTACTGATCATTCCTTAATTCCGCCCTCATAAAGTAGCATTTTTTGTTGATCAATAATTTTCTTAAACGTTGGGCTTACGCTCTGATAATCAATGATATCAATAACGATAGGAATATTTGTTTCACTTAATGCTTCTTTAAGCTTGAATAACTTTGAAAGATCCAAAACTTTGTGATTATCCAATGCTAAATCCAAATCAGAATATTTTCGAGGTGCGCCTCTTACACGTGAACCAAAGGCATAAATCTTTGCCTTGGGAAAAACAATTTTGATATGTTTGAGAATTAATGCGATGTGAGCTGGTTGAACACCCTTAATTTTCATGAATCTATAAGCCGATTCATTTTTTTTAATAAAAGACGAGCATCTTTCTCAAATAGACGCGCTTTCTCATAAACTTTTTCTGCAATCTTATGATCATAAGTATGAGACGTAAGATTTCGAGCTTCCAAATATTCAAACCAATTCTCAACATGGTCAATCAATTTCTGTTTGCCAGCTTCTCTGAATATTTCTTTAATGTTGAACAGATCAATATTATTATTCACCTTAAAATATCTTTTTAACAACTTCCAAGAAAGTTCAAAAGTGTATTCAAAACGCTGAATTGTTGCATCTTGAACAAGAACAGTCCATTTCTGATCCAGAGCGTCTGAAAGGGAGGCGACCGCCTTTTCAAACGGTTCTATGTTAATTTCTGATGACATTGTGACCCCATTAGTAGTTCTACATTGTGTCTGATATATCGACAAGCCGCTCAAAAGTGTTACTTGCCATAAGACCGTCTAGGATTCACAATCAAAACCATGAATAAGGACCAGGTACGCCTCATCCCCCTCGGAGGCTTAGGTGAAATAGGGCTTAACATGATGATTTTGGAATACGGTGAATCCATGATTATCATTGATTGTGGGCTTATGTTTCCAGAAAGCCATATGTTTGGCATTGAAGTAGTGATACCTAACTTTCAATATGTTCTTGAACATCAGGATAAATTAGAGGGTATATTTATTACCCATGGTCATGAAGATCATATCGGGGCCCTTCCTTTTTTATTAAAAGAATTGCGTGAAATAGACGTTCCTATTTATGCACCTCAATTTGCCACAGAATTGTTACAACATAAGTTTTCCGAGAGAAAAATAAAAAAAGATGTTCATGTCATTTCCGACGGAGACATTATTGATGCATCGCCCTTTCAAATTCAATTTATCGAAATGGTTCATAGTATAGTCGATAGTTTTGCGCTTTTGATTAAAACACCGGCGGGGAACATTTTCCATACGGGTGATTTTAAATTTGATCGCTACCTACCCAGGCCACTTGAGAAGCTCAAAGAAATATCTCAAAAAGAAAAAATTCAACTTCTTCTGGCAGATAGTACGAACGTAGAAAGATCTGATAGAAGTCTTTCTGAATTTGATATTCTTGAAAATTTTGATGAGATTTTTGCCAAAGAACAGGCAAGAATTGTGATTGGCGTTTTTGCATCTAATATTCGTCGCATTGGAAATCTCTTAGAGCTTGCAAAAAAATATAAAAGAAAAGTATATCTGGACGGCAGAAGCATGCACCAATATACGCTGATTGCGCAAAGACTAGGGATATTAAAACATGCCGATGTTATCACTGATTATTTAGACCCTAAAGACCCAAACTATGTTTTGATTGTGACAGGATCTCAGGCAGAGCCTCATGCGTCTTTGACGAGGCTTGCTTATAAAACTCACAGTGAGATTAGATTACGAGAGGGTGATTTAGTCATTCTTTCTTCTAGATTTATTCCTGGAAATGAGCGGGCCATTCAAAAACTTTTAAATCATATGAGTGACCAGGGGGTGAGAATTCTTTACGGTGATATTTCCGATATTCACACTTCGGGGCATGCTCATAGGGAAGAACTCCAAGAGCTTCATCAACTATTGAAGCCTGCCTATTTTGTTCCAATTCATGGAGAGGTGCGCCATCTTCGAATGCATGCAGACCTTGCTGCAGAAACCATAGGTTCGAAGAATACACTGATTGTAAAAGATGGCGATGTTGTTGAAATAACCTCTAAAAATATTAAAATCACTGAGCGAGTAGATACAAGCTATGTTTTAGTGGATAGTATTGCTGGCCCGGATTTAGACGATACGATTGTCAAAGATCGGCGGTTTCTCTCGGAAAAAGGAATCATCTTTATTGTCATTATTCGCGATGCTATGGATGCCCATGTGATCGAAGGTCCTCATATTTATAATAAAGGTTTTTTATCAGAGGCTAAACACTCACGATTATTTGAAGATATTCGAAAGAGGACATTATCAGTGCTTCGTAAAAAGCAAGCCAATTCTGAAGAAGCCGCCGAAGAGGTTCGCATACATGTACGTCGCTATTTTAAAGAATTAAACTTGAAACGACCAATGATCCTACCTATTGTCTTAGATATTTGAAAGAAATTTTTCAATTCTTAAATTTACAACTTCAGGCATATCCCACTGAGATACATGGCTTCCTTGAGGAACAATAAACAGCTCAGATGTTTTGATGAGCTGATGTAATTTTTCCATGTAAGATTTAGGAGTGAGGTGATCATACTGTCCGGCAACGATGAGTGTTGGGCACGCTATTTTTTCACAGATAGGAAAGCCCTTAAACTCGCTGAACAAAAGTTTGACCTATGCCCGCCGGAAGATTTTGCCATAGGCTATTTAAAGTTTCTGGATATTTTAGAAAACCTAATTTTAAAAGTTCAAAAAGGGCTTTTGTAATGTCTGTATAAAACATGATTTCAAGAGGGTTTGTAACACTGCCACAGAGAATAATCATAGCCTTGACCCTGTCTGGAAAAAGCCTGTAAAATTCCATATTAACGGCGGCGCCCATACTGTGTCCCATAAGTATCGCTTTTTCAATTCCCAAATCATCTAGAACGGCTTTAAGATCGTAAGCGCTACCCTTAATCGTAAGATCTTCGAGGTTTTTTGGAAGCTGCGATTTATTATGACCTCGGTAGTCATAATGAATAACTTGATAGTGATTCTTAAAATACGATGTTTGATATTTAAAGTGATAGGAACCACAAATGATGCCATAAGAACATACAAGAGCTGGTCCTGATCCTTCAGAAGTATAATGAATTTCAGTTCCGTCGTAGCTGTTGATCTTCATAATGTCGAAAACATACAATCTCAATTCTAAAAAGCAACTTTTCTTATTTTTGGGGTCAAGTCGTTTGTTGACCAATACTTTAAAGTATTGGTCAACAAACGACTTGACCCCATGTTAGCAGAGGGCATAAACTGATGGAAAATGAAAATTGCAAAGACCATTTTAAGAACGTTTCTAATTTTATTTGTCGTTGGTATTGTCTTATCCGTTGGAGGGATTCTTTATTTAACACAGGATCTACCGCCCCTTTCATCCCTAAAAAAATATGAACCCTCGATCGTATCGGAGGTTTATGATCGAAATGGCAGCAAAATTGGCGAGTATTACAAGGAGCGAAGGTATCTAATTCCTTATAAGGATATCTCACCTCTTGTAATTGAAGCTTTTATTTGCGCTGAAGATGCCAACTTTTTTCACCATAAGGGACTTGATCTATCCAGTATTTTAAGGGCCCTTGTTGTGAATATCAAGGCTCGTGAATGGAAACAGGGAGCAAGTACTATCAGTCAGCAGGTTGCCAGGTCTCTCTTTCTTACACGCAAGAAAACTCTCATTCGTAAAATGAAGGAAATGATTCTTGCCAGTACGATGGAGCGATATCTTTCTAAGGAAGAAATCCTTCATCTGTATCTTAATCAAGTGTTTTTGGGTCATGGCGCTTACGGCATTGAAGCTGCAGCTCGTGTCTACTTTCAAAAAAATAGCAAGGATCTCAATTTAGCCGAGGCCGCATTGCTTGCAGGTTTGCCACAAGCGCCCAGCCATTATTCTCCGAAAACAAGAGACCCACGTGCTGCCAAAGAAAGGCAAAGATATGTTCTTCAACAAATGGTGGAGCACGGATATATTACACAGGAAAAGATGAATGAGGCCTATCACCAGAATCTTCCTATTCGAGAAGATTTTCACTATCAGGAAGCCCCCTATTTCACGGAACATGTGCGCCAATATTTAGTTGAAAAGTATGGCGAGAATAAAGTGCTTGAAGGGGGGCTTCAGGTCTATACAACGTTAAATCTCAATTTTCAAAAAGCAGCGCAAAAATCTTTGACGCAAGGGCTTCGAGAAATTGATAAGAGAAGAGGGTATCGAGGAGCACTTAAAAAGCTACTTCGAGAAGAAATCGAAACTTATCTTTCAGACCAACATAAGAATCTTGTTTATGAGAAATATGCCTCAAGGGACATTATGAAATTGCCTGATGGAGGGTTTGGAATTCATTTCGATCCAAAACATTATGAAGAACCCACACCTTTGGAAGTATCTCGTCTTTATGATGCTGTCATTACAGAAGTCAATGATGACAAGGATGTGATTAAGATTGGCATTGGAAATCGAAGAGGAAACATTCCCTTTGATGATGCAAAATGGGCAAGTCCTATTGATGAGGAGATTCATTGGACTGCCAGGCTTCTTTCCAAGCCCAGTACAGCCTTTGCCGTAGGAGATGTTATTTATGTAAGAGCCAGTGATGAAAAGAAATTGTTTTTTTCCCTTGAACAGGAGCCTGAAGTTCAAGGAGCTATTCTTACGACAGAAGTTGGCTCTGGAGAAATTCTCGCCATGATTGGTGGTTATGATTTCTCAAAAAGTCAATTCAATAGAGCGATTCAAGCAGAGCGGCAGGTGGGCTCTACTTTTAAGCCTATTGTCTATGCTGCTGCCTTGGATAAGGGTTTTACAATTGCTTCTGTTATTCAAGATGCTCCTATTGTTTATAAAGACATAGAGCGTGGACACACATGGAAACCTGATAATTACGGAGAGAAGTTTTATGGGGAGACCCTCTTTCGAACTGCCCTGATTCATTCTCGAAATATTCCGACTATTAAAATTGTTCAAGATATAGGATTAGAATATATTTTTTCTTACGCCAGAAGATTGGGAATAAGATCGCCGCTGAATGATGACCTGTCTGCTGCTTTAGGTTCTTCAAGTGTGACACTTCTTGAGATGAACCAAGTTTTTTCCGTTTTTGTAAATCAAGGAAAACAAATAGAGCCGTATTTTGTGAAAAAAGTAGTGGATAGATATGGAACAGTTTTAGAAGAGAATATAGAACCACGTATTTACAAGGAAAAAGTAGTGGTAGATTTTGACAAAACAAGACAATTTAGAAGTGATAATGATCGTGATCAGAATCGGCAGAAGGCAGATGAAATCAGAGATTTCTTAATACAATATGAGTCCTCTTTGCCGCAGGGGCAGTCGATACCTGAAGATACAGCCTATCTTATGGTTCATCTTTTAGAAGGGGTTATTCAGGAAGGTACAGGCCAAAAATTAAAAGTTCTGGAACGTTCCATTGCAGGAAAGACTGGAACAACAGATAACTTTGAAGATGCATGGTTTGTGGGTTTTTCGCCTGAAGTCATTACTGGTGTGTGGGTCGGCATGGATGATAAACGCCATTCCATTGGTAAATTTGAAACGGGTGCAGCAGCAGCAGCGCCTATTTGGGGAAGCTACATGCAAGAGGTCTTGAAAGCTTTTCCTAAAAAAGAATTTTCTATCCCCTCCTCAATTTCTTTTACAAAGATTGATCCTGAAACAGGTTTATTAGCAGATCCTGCTAGTTCAAGGTCTATCAGTGCGGCATTCAAGCAAGGAACAGAGCCGGTGGAGGTTCCTTCAGTGGAAGAAAAAAGTACCCAAGAACCTCGTTTGCAAAGTCCAGCGGAGGAAGACCCTACAATTCGAGGATATTAGGATTTTGGTTTATTTCAAGCACTTCATATCAAAAACAGCATTTTCTTCCTCTCCCTTATCATTTTTCCAGTGAGCTGTGACGGTGCCTTTGCTAAATTTCTTGCTTGTTCCACAGAGATCAAGAAACATATGAACTGTAACTTCTTTTTCAATAACTTTATTAGGTCCTGCTACAAAATCAGCATTAAAGTGACAAACTTTTCCATCGGGTCTTGCTGAGTAAATCATTGATACATCAGTAATGAGATGTTTATTTGTAAACGACTCTCCTTTTTTCTTCCCCCAGAAGACAAGAGTACCGTCCAAGACGGCTGGCTGGGTTGAGCTGGATGCGGGGGGGTGGAAAATTTCAATCGTATGATCAGTATCCTCAGTTCTCAGATGACAGAAGAAATTTTTGTCCATCATAGAATTGGCACAAACAAATTGGGACAGAAACATACAACACACCGCGATTATAATAACTTTCACAACAATACCTCCTTATTTGTAACAAATGGAACTTGCTAGAGAAAAATCTATCAAGAGAGTTTTAATGAAGTCAAGGCTGAGTCCCTTCAAGATTGACACGATCCAAAACCAGGTTTAGTTTTTGCACAAATGCAAACTTCACTTTCAAAAGCTGATCAGAAAGAGCTCATTGGATTGCGACGCTTTTTTCATTCCCATCCTGAGCTTAAATTTGGGGAAGTTAAAACATCTGCAAGAATTCAAGAAAAATTGAAAGAATACGGTTATCAACCCCAGGCTGGAATGGCAAAAACAGGCGTCTATGCAATGCATTCGGACAATAAAGGCCGATGCATTTTACTTCGCGCGGATATGGATGCTCTTCCCCTTCAAGAGTTAAATCAAGTTCCCTATAAGTCACAGAATTCCCAGGCAATGCATGCCTGTGGACACGATATGCACATGGCGACCCTTCTCATGGCTGCAAAACATCTAAAAAATGAAAAAATTTCTGGAAACCTTAAGTTTGTATTTCAACCAGGTGAAGAGGGTGGTAATGGGGCGTTGAGAATGATTGAGCAAGGTATTTTAAAAAACCCAAAAGTAGAGGCTGCCTTTGGACTTCACGTGTGGAGTCAGATCCCCACGGGACAAGTTGCCGTAAGCCCTGGGGGCATTATGGCTTCTGTCGATGAGTTTGAATTGACCATCAGAGGCAAGGGGGGGCATGGAGCTATGCCTCATCAAACGATTGATAGTATTGTGGTTGCTAGCCATGTTGTGACAACATTGCAATCCATTTTAAGTAGAGAGATCGATCCCTTTGATTCAGTCGTTGTCACTATTGGAAAAATTCAGGGAGGAACAACGTTTAATATTATTCCTGAAGAGACTGTTCTTAAAGGCACCATTCGCACTATGAATAAAGAAACTTGGAAAAAAATACCACGCCTTTTTGAACGCAAAATTGCTGGGGTTACTAAAGCCTTTGGGGCATCGTATGAATTAAAACTTAATAGAGATGCTCCCGTGACAGTGAACGACCCAAAAATGACGGAGTTTGTCAGAGAAATTGCACGAGACGTTGTAGGGTCGGCAAATCTTGTGAACGAATGTCGCACCATGGGTGGTGAGGATTTTGCTTTTATTCTGCGAGAAGTTCCTGGCTGTTTTTTCTTTGTAGGTGGTCGAAATGAAAAGAAAGATTATATCCACCCTCATCATAGCCCACGGTTCAACATCGATGAAGGATCACTCTTCGTAGGGGTTGAAATGATGAAGAAAATTGCTAAGTCCTATTTTTCTTACTTTTCAAAATAATTGTTTTAATCAGCTATCATGGTTGGTGGCGGATTTTTTACGTAAAGCTCGATTTTATCGCCAGGGCGAATACGATTACGTCTCACATCATTCCAGGCAAGAATTTGATGTATGGAAACGTCAAAGTTCTTAGAAATGTCCCATAAAGTATCCCCAGCGTTTACCGTGTAGACCACCTTTTGCGTATCACCAGAAGCAGTGCTTACAACGATTGGAGTTTTCTTGGTTCTTTCTGTTATAGAGGCCTTCATGCGTTGTTTAGAACCTTGAATGCCACGAGGGTCAAGAGGAATCATTAGAGATTGTCCAACCCGCAAAGTGTTTCCACTTAAGTTATTAACTTTTCTGACGTCATCTACTGAAACGCCATAAGCACGCGCAACCTTCCAAAGTGAGTCACCATATTGAACACGATGAGAGTGAAGGTTTGAATAAGATAAAGCGGGCAAAGTGCTAAGATTTGCTAAAAGAATATCGCTATGCCCTGCAGGAACTTTTAATGCATAGGACTTTGCATCAAGTGGTGTGCACCATCTGCGAAGTTCTGGGTTGAGGTCTTTAAGTTCTTTTTCTAAAATGTCTAAATTTTTAGCAACAGTTTTAAGCTCAAGTGGCTTTACAATTTCTACGACCTCATAAGATTGTGGCTTTTGATATTCTAAATCGGTAAAACCATATTTTTCTGGGTCTTTTGCAATAATCATCGCTGCAATGAACTTAGGTATGTAATCTTTAGTTTCTCGTTTTAAATATCGGTACTTGGTCATTTCCCAAAAGTTTTCAGTATTATGTTTTTTTATAGCACGAAGAATTTTCCCTTCTCCTGCGTTGTAGCCAGCAATTGCTAAGTACCAAGAACCAAATGTATCGTGGAGGTCTTTCAAGTACCTTGCTGCTGCATGTGCAGATTTCATAGGGTCCCGCCGCTCATCCACCCACCAATTGACTTTCAATCCATATCGCTTACCAGTTGCTGGCATAAACTGCCAAATTCCTGTAGCGCGAGCCCTTGAATAGGCTGTAGCATTAAACCCACTTTCAATGAGCGCTACATAGACAAGATCTGTAGGGAGCCTTTCTTCCATAAAAACGCGTTTCATAGCCGGAATGTAACGGGAAGAGCGTTCGAGCCATCGAACAAAGTGTTTACGGTGACTTGTTTGAAAAAATCGAATGAATCTTTCCACTTCAGCGTTTCGTATAATTGGAATGTTATTTTTTGAAATTTTTTCATACTGATCAACATCTTCTTTGCGAAGTTCGTCCGTCACAGAGCAAGACGATATAAAAATAGAAAAAATAAAAGCATTAATGAGAAAGCACAAATTATTTTTCATAATGTCCCCGCCGGTATAATTTAAACTTAAGTCCGCAGAGGTATGTTGTCAATTTTTCTCCATCTTTTTGAGAATACGTACGGCTCCCTCATATGGGTTTAACGCTCCTTTTTGGACATCTTTGTAAACAGATCGGAAGGGATTAGTTTTTTCTTGATGAAGTTTTTTTTCAAGTTCTGAGAGAATAATTTGAGAAAGTTCCTCTCTTCTTTGTAGGCTTTCATTTTCTGTGTCAATTTTTTGACTCTTCTTTCTTTTGAGAATTTCAGTCCAGAGGGATTCAATTCCTTTTCCTTGAAGTGCTTGGGTTAAATAAATAAAAAGTTCTTTATAGGGAGATTTTAATTCTAGTAAGTTTCTTTTCATCGTATCCGCCCCAGGCCTATCAGACTTATTAATGACGAAAATATCAGCAATTTCCATAATACCAGCTTTCATAGTTTGAATATCATCACCAGATTCAGGGACGAGAACAAGAATAACCGTGTCTGCAAAATGCATGACATCCACTTCTGTTTGTCCCACCCCAACAGTTTCCAAGATAACAAAATCAAACCCAAAAGCGTCTAAGATTTTAAGGGCATCAAAAGTAGCACGAGAGAGCCCTCCACGGCTTCCTCGGGTTGAGAGACTGCGAACATAAACATTTTCATGGGAAGCTTGTTCTTGCATCCGAATTCGATCCCCCAGAATAGAACCGCCTGTGTAGGGGCTGGATGGGTCTGTCGCAAGAACAGCAACTGTCATTTTATGATCGACAATGTGCTTAATGAGTTGATTAATTAAAGAACTTTTTCCTGCTCCAGGGGGGCCTGTAATGCCAATAATATGAGTTTGTCCTGTGTCTTTATGAAGCTGCGTGAGGATTTTAAGAGATGCAGGGTCATGGTTTTCTACAAGTGTTATCAGTCGTGATAAAGTATTTCGGTCTTTATTTGCAAATTTTTTCAAAAGATTTTTCATGACAATGAGAAAACAATCAGAAATTGAAAGTTTCTTGTCAAGCTTATCGGTCGGTCATAATAAATAGAGTTGAAGTATTTTGTATTTATTTGTAGTATAATTAATACAAAGGAGGTTTCTATGGGATTGCCAAAAACAGTTCGTATGGACGATGATCTAGAGTCTTTAATTAAGGAATATTTAAGACAAAATAATATTCGTTTTGCCCAATTGGTTCAACTTGCTATTGCTAAATTTATCTGTGAACACCAAGCTATTGAATTAAAGCCAATTCATTCAAAGAAATGGAAAAAGACTGTTGAAAAAGCCTATAAAAAGCATAAAGATGCGATGGATAAATTGAAATAGTGAAAATATTTATTCCAACAGTGAATCAAATTATCGATTTGAATAAATATTTATGTATTCAGGGAAGAAATCCACATATTTGTTTGGACCGTGGAAGAATTGAAAGCGCTCTGCATAGCGCTTTTTACCCTGGTTCATATCCATTTGCTGCTGGAGGCATTGTCAAAGTTGCAGTATCTCTATGTTTCTATATTGTTAAAGGACATCCTTTCATGGATGGTAACAAAAGAACAGGAACTCTTGTCGCTATTATTTTTCTAAATGAAAACAGTTGGGACTTGAAATATCCAATCGATAAGAAAAATAATTTAAATGCATTAGCTTCAGTTATTGAAGATTGTGCTGTAAGTAAAGTTTCTAAAGAAAATCTTATGCTTTGGTTTGAAAATCATAAAGTCAGAGTTTGATGAGTTTTTCATTGAAGAGTCTGGGGATCCTTCGGCTAAAGCCTCAGGATGACACGCCCCTGTGTCCCCGTGCCGAGGGATTCGATCCCGAGTCCCTGCGGAAGCAGGGATCTGAGCGGGGATGACATTCGCAATGACGATTATTAGTGGAGAATGCTTGGCTCGGAGATGACGGGTGGGTTGTCGTACTTAAGAATGTCCTGAATCGACACAAATTTTACACTATAACCATTTCGATGGTCCCAGCCGGATTGCAAGGCATTAAGATTGGACTGGACGAAATCATAAGTGGAGCTCACAGAACTTAAATACTGTGGGTGGTCGGAAAGACGCGAGTCTCTGATGCGCGGGTCATCGATAAGATTAAACGTATATTGTCGCTCTTCAAATTGGTTGGGGGCGCGCAAACCTTCACGACCATGTTTTTTTGTTGCAAGAATCGTATCTGTCGTAACCCTTCCTCCAAACATCCAGTTAGAAAGATCATACAATGTTTTCTTATCTCTCATGCCGTAAACATCGCCAGGATATAAAGAAATATTGGGAATTCCAAATTGTCCTGGGGGAATTTGGGCCAAAAGTGGGTCTTCTTGTTGAGGGCCAATTCTTCCCCCAAATGGTTTGGCAGCAGCGTAGGCTTCTAACTTTGGTTTCAAAGCGCCTGGCAAAAAGGGCAACCAAGGTTCGGAGGCGAGTCTTACAGCATAATAAGTATTGTGATCTTTGATTTTTCGCACACCTATTTTAAAAGCTGGCATGTGTTCGAAATTATACTGCATCTGACATGTTGATTGATTGCCACTTGAGCGATAATCAAAATTAATATGGGGAAACACAAAATTCTTTTCCATGGGTGCAAGTTTTATATAGGGACCATTCATGGGATCACTCATTGTTCCTTGTGGATGAACGGGGACAAATCTAAAATTCCCCATGCGGTTTGGTTGTGAGAGATTTTTAAGTGCCGTAAGTCTTGCGATAACTCCAATGTCTTTGGGTAAGGGGGGAACACTTAAGGTTAATCCACTTTGATCCATCATGTGTGTGAGCCATTCGATGGGAATTCGAGTTTCAAAATCCTGATGATTGTAAACTTGCATTTCAGTGTCTTGAGCTTCTTTATTGAGAGCTAGGGCGAGATCTGAGATTTGTTTGTAAATCGCTTGCGAGTTGTCTGTATAGATCTTAACGTCTTCTCTTGCGTGGGCTTTGTTATAATCATTATATTTTAAACATTGTTCTTCTCGTTGAAGACTTAAATCTTGAAATACAATACTTTGCCAGGCACCAATGGGACCCCACAGAAAAGCAGGCTGTATCAATGGGGGGATCTTAATATTTCTACAAACAGCTTCATATCCAGTATGTCCAAAGTCCTTGGAACCAGCTTTCCTATTAAAATGATCTTCAAGACAGACAGCAGGAATCCAGTTTCGGGGAAGCGCCCCAACGGCCTCATTTTGGTTCTTTGGAAAACCCGGATTAAAGGCGCTGTGCTGAACCCATAAAAAGTAAATCATCTCTTTTAGGTTTTTTCGCAGTTCAAAATTTTTCCAACCGATGGTTGTAAGAATTCTAGCCTGTTCGGCGGCGCCCGCATAGGCGGCCATATCAGCTGCATTTTGTAAGTTGATTTTATGATGAACTGTCATGCCAACATTGATGACCATGGCAAAGAGCAAGAATAGAAAAGTAAAAATGATGAGGACGAGAATGGCGACTTGTCCTGACTGCTTTGTCATACGATCCTTTCTGAGAAGTGGCGAACTTTTTTTCGACACGCTGTCATTTTTCACCAGCGTGAAAAATGCAGCTCAGCACTCGGGTTCGCTCTTTTCACCCGCATTGTCATTGCGAGGAGCCCGCAGGGCGAGGTGGCAATCTAATCTTTCATTAATTAAGAGACACCCCTCGGGTGAAAATCCATACCTGCTCACCCTCCGTGATGGTCTCTAAAAAGCTCACCACTTCTCATCAATAATCCGCTTGTTATTGGTGAATTAATTTAATTTTTTTATATTTGAGGCTACTGGGATTATTATATCACAGCAAAAATTGTCAGTGAGAGCCAATTTATGGCACATTCAAAATATCCTATTTTTATAACAAGCTGAAATTATTAGCTATTTTATTTCAATTTTTTGGCATGATAGTTGCTTTGATTAAGGGCAGAAAAATATCGATCCTTCGGCTAGTGCCTCAGGATGACATAAAGTAGTGCGGAAAGAGGAGTATAAGAAACAAATAGGCGTCGTATTCGTCCACCTTGGGACGCTGAGCGATATTCACGCAATCCTGCAGGTCCAGCGGATGGAACTGGAACTGGTCCCGCAGGTATTGGATCTCACTCTCGCCCGGAGCCACGATATGAATCCACTGAACGTTCTTGGTTTT
>JACOXK010000148.1 GCA_016182335.1 Deltaproteobacteria bacterium
GTCTCCACACTTCCTCGAAAGAATTTTCCAACACATTGTAAAAAAAAGATAAGTGTGACCCCAACATTTTTTTCCAAATAGAAGTACGATAAAACCTTAAGGAGGCTTTATGCGAATTAAGCAGTTCCTGGTAGTTTTACTCGTAGTACCATTCTCTTACACGTTGGCGTCTGAGCCTATCTTTCTTAAAAACCGTGTTATTCATCCACAGACTTACAAAAAAGAAATGTTAAGCGTGTTTCGAGTGCTTGATCCCATACAGAAGAAAACTGTAATGGTGCAATTTGAATCTCCTATTTCAGAAGCGTTGAAACAGAAACTTGCGCTAAATGGACTAAGATCTCTGGCCTATATTCCGGACAATACATTGATTCTGTCCTTGAATAAAACAAATTTGATGTGGCTCCTAAACAACATCAAAGTGTCATGGATAGAGCCGTATCTCTTGATTGATAAGGTGTCTAAGAATTTTGAAAAAGTGAGCGTTTTTGATGAAGATGAAACCTTAAATGTCAGTATTCGTTTTTTTAATGACAGTGGGAAGAACGAATTGATCCGATACCTCAATAATAAAAATCAGTACATCGCAGCTTCTTTTCAAAAATTTCTCATTGCAAAAATTGAAAAGAAATATCTTTACTCGATAGCTGCCATTGACGGAGTTGAGTGGTTGGAACCTTATGTCAATCCTCAATTTCTTTCTTTAACTCTTTCAGCTGATGAAATTGCCAAAAAAAGTGTTGGTCAGGCAGATTATTCCAAACTGACTGGCTTAGAAAGTGGTAGTGCAGCTCTTGGTGCAGAAGGTCTTTATACAAAGGGTATCCATGGTCGTTATCAAGTGATAGGTGTCTTGGATACGGGTGTTTCAACGGGACACCTAGAGTCTGTTCATTGGGACATACGTGGCAGAGTTCTCAAAGGTTATGCAGAAGGTTTCTTAAGTTTCTCTTGGTCAGATCCTATGGGTCACGGAACACACGTAGCTGGATCTATCATGGGAGATGGTAAAGTTTCAGAAGGGAAAATTCATGGAGTAGCAACGGCTTCTTACCTTGTTGCCCAGTCTATGTCTGGAATCATGGGATTTATGTTTCCTCCAGAAGATCTTTATACGATTTTTCAAAATACCTATGCTGATGGGGCACGCCTTCACTCCAATAGTTGGGGGATGCCCACCGGTGGCGGTCAATATGAAAATTATTCTGCCGATGTGGATCGATTCAGCTGGGATCACCCAGATTATTTGATATTATTTGCTGCCGGAAATAGTGGAGTGGATGCAAACGTAGACGGCGTTATTGATACAGGTTCTGTATTGGCACCATCTGTTGCAAAAAACAGCCTTTCTATCGGCGCTAGTGAAAACAAGGTTTCTGAAGGCGGCATCCAGGCCACGTGGGGAGATCTTAAAAAAGAAGAAAAACCATGGAGTGTATTTCCCATTGCTGCAGATCATGTATCCGATAATCTCAATGGCGTTGCCGCATTTAGTAGTCGAGGGCCTACTGCCGATGGCAGAATTAAACCGGATGTTGTAGCTCCAGGAACTAATATTCTTTCGATTCGATCATCACACCCCGATGCTCAGCTGTTGTGGGGAGCTTATGATGATTATTATTTATGGAGTGGGGGAACATCGATGGCTACACCTTTAGCTGCCGGATCTTGTGCTCTTGTCAGACAGTATTATTCAACAGTTAAAGGACTCGAATTCATATCTGCAGCTCTTGTGAAAGCAACCGTGATGAATGGGGCTTATGACATGTATCCAGGACAATTTGGATTTATTCCCCAAAAAGAAATTCCAACTTTAAGACCGAACATGCAGGAAGGGTGGGGAAGAATAGATTTGTCATCTATCGAGAAACCATTTTTTTATGAAGACCAACTGGAAGGCGTGAGCGTAGGTCAAGTCAAAGAATATTCTTTCGATATTGGTTCTAGCTCAGAACCATTGCGTCCTTGTGAATGATATCGATCTTGAGATTGTGGACCCATCTGGCAACGTACTTTATCCTAACGGACAATCAATGCCAGACAGAGTGAACAATGCTGAAACGATAGATGTTCTACAGCCTAAAGAGGGGAGATACATTGTAAGAATTCGTGGAACCACGATACCCAATGGGAAAAATGGTATGCAGCCTTATGCCCTCGTGGTGTCGGGAATATAACTTCTTCCTCGTTTGTATGAGAGAAAGGACTTCATTATTTTACTAATATGAAAAGCCCTACAAGGAAACGAGTTCTACAACCACAAGGTTTTAAATTGGTATGTCTCTGGAAGATTTTTACCAGAAACCCGAATCCTATAAGTGTACACTGTGTTTGGCTTTAAATCTTTAAGCAGAATTCTATGCAGTTCTTTCATATCTGGGGAGTCGGCATGTAAATTAAGCTCATTGACACCATAGAGAATATGGGCACTATGAGGACGATTCAGCACAATTTCTATAACTATCCTGGACTCCGATAGAGAACTCAAAACTGGGGCGTATTTCAAAACAGGTTCTTGGAGGCTCATTTTGTCTGAGAGCGGAAATTTTGAATCTTTTGGTTTTGTTCTAAAAGTAAGGAGTTTGGAATCCAATGCTTCATCATAGGCATTTTTTACATGAATTTGAAAAAAGTAGAGCTGAGCTGGTTCCAGATCTGAAAGCAGAAGTCTTACATCCTCCTTTGGAATGAGCAGCTCTTGTTTTTGTAAAAGTCCTTTCGTTTTTCCATAATATACAGTGCTTTGACAGGGAACATTTGTTTTCCATTCTAACCAAACAGCAGAGGCTTCGATGCTATTCACTTGAGGGTGTTGCTTAAATCGAGGTTTGAGGCTTTCAATTTGTAAATGCGTTTTAAAAGAGGAAACACGAGAATAAAAAGTTTTCCCTTTTTCATTTTTAATCCGAACCTTGAAATAATAAGTCGTATTTGGAAGAAGACCAGAGAGCGATATTCGATGGAACCGATAATGGTTCGGAGAATAGGACATTTCTTGTAGGCTTCCAGATTGGGTTCCATAAAGTAAAGCGCCCTTTGAGTTTTCGTCTGTTACCCATTCGATGGACACAGAATTTGTGGATACAGTTCCAACTGTGGGTGCGGTTGTAAAATCCAAAGCAGAGGCTGTTATTACGAACCCAATTGTCATCGCGAGGATTGCTAATGCAAGTCCTGGCGATCTGATTTGAAAGCCATAAATTCGCAACACATTCCACAATAGACATTTACTCAAAATATTTGTACGATTCATACGATATGTATCGATTCGATTCTAGCATTCTTCTGGACCAATTAACATGGAAAGAAATTGATGCAAAACTAAAAAAGGGATGGACGACTGTTGCCTTTGGGATTGGTTCCATTGAACAGCATGGCCCCCATTTGCCGCTTCTAACAGATGCTTATTGCGGAGATACGATAACTCACGAAGTTGCAAAAAAACTAAAAAAAACATTTCAAGCACCCACTATTCGTGTGGGGTGCTCTGATGCTCA
The DNA here is from genome assembly GCA_016182335.1 of Deltaproteobacteria bacterium. Lineage (GTDB taxonomy): Bacteria > Bdellovibrionota > JACOXK01 > JACOXK01 > JACOXK01 > JACOXK01. The sequence continues at coordinate 3,498 of JACOXK010000148.1, forward strand.
TATGGGGTTTCCAGCAACATTATCCATTTCAAAAGGGACATTGCAGTCTCTCATGAGAGATTATTGTAAGAGCTTGAGCGCTCACGGGTTTAAAAACATTGTTCTCATTCCAACACATGGTGGTAATTTCGTGCCGACGATTCAACTGATGCCACAGCTTTCCGTTGAGTTTCCACATGTGAATATCATTGCCTATACCGATTTTGACGAAATCATGAATGGTTTTCATCAGTGTTTGGAAAAAGTAGGGATATCAAAAGAGGCTGGGGGAATTCATGCTGGCCATATAGAGGCATCTATTATGTTGTATTTATATCCTGAATGTGTGCGCAAAGATAAAATGGTGAAAGGTTCTTCAAACAAGCTCTATACGGTAGAGCAGGTTTACTCTAAAGGAACCAAAGCTCTTTCTTCGAATGGAGTTTTAGGAGACCCGGCCCGCGCCAACGCTAAACAGGGCAAACTTTTCTTTGAAACTAACGTCAATCTTGCTTTTAAGTATATCCAGAAGAAATTAAAACCTTAAAAATTTTGTTCCGATATATGTAATTCCTCATTTATGGGGCAGACAAGGCCGCAG
>JACOXK010000071.1:0-17101 GCA_016182335.1 Deltaproteobacteria bacterium
GTAATGTAGAGAGGATAAATATTTTCTTGAGGCTTTTAAACTTCATACTTATATGTAATACAAATTCCGTGCCAGAAAGGCTTTTAGAGGAGTTCAATATTATCAATAAGTTACAATTTCGTTGTTATTTTAGAGCTGTCTAATGCCCCTTTTTGTCATTGATGTTCCAGTGTCTAGCCACTCAGTGCCATTCCACTCAAAGTGGGGATGAAGAAGAATGACATCTGCCTCCATTCCAGAAACCTTACTAATATGCGTCATTCTTCGAATTCCGTGAATGTCTTTTTCAACATGTATGAGAAGATCAATAGCAGAAGCGATTTGTTGCCGCATGGCCTTCACCGGGAAATGGCACCCACTCATGAGCATGAGCATTTCTAGTCTTTTAAGAGCATCTCTGGGTGAATTGGCATGTAAGGTCGTCATCGACCCTTGATGCCCTGTATTCATAGCTTGCAGCATATCAAGTGTTTCACTGCCTCTGCATTCACCCACGATGATTCGATCCGGTCTCATTCGTAGAGCATTTTGAAGAAGTTCACGTATGGAGATCTCTCCCTTGTTTTCAATATTAGATTTTCGAACCTGAAGTGAAACGACATGAGGCTGCTGCAACGCAAGCTCTGCAGCATCTTCAAGTGTAATAATTCTTTCATCAGCTGCAATACAGGACGAGAGAATATTAAGAAGCGTTGTTTTCCCGCTCGACGTTCCACCTGAAATCAAGATGTTTCTTTTGTTTGAAACTTCTTCCTTTAGGAAATCTTTCATTTCGAAATTGAGCATTTTAGATTTTAAAAGTTCTTCGAAACTTCTGATCGAGTTTAGAAATTTTCGAATAGTCAAAATGGGACCACCCAGGCTTAAGGGTGGAATAATGGCGTGCAGTCGCATATTTTTACCCAGTTTTGCATCTACAAAAGGGGAGGCTTCATCAAGTCTTCTTCCAGATTCATGAAGCAGTCTTTGAATATAATTGAGAAGACTAGATTCTGTTTCAAATTGGCAGTTTGTTTTTTGAATTTTTCCATGAGTTTCAATATAAATCGAATCTGCTCCGTTCACCATTATTTCACTAACGCTGGGGTCCTGAATAAAAGGTTCTAGAATTCCAAAATCTTGAGATATTTCTGTCAGATAGGGAAGTTTCATTTTAATAGTGTAGGGAAAAATTTCAATTTCATCGTTGAAATCAACAGCGCAAGATTCTTTGATTTTTTTTCCATTGACTCGCGGGGTGGGAAAGTCACCATGGGTTGATAATTTCCATGTATTTTGAATCAGTCCCAGTTTCAAAACTGTCTGTGATGTGGCTCCATCTGTAACAGGGGGCAGATAAACATCATGGCATTGATGAAATCCAATAGAAAGAGAGCTTTTGTCGAAACGGTGAGTTTCGAATGGGACATGGTTTTTGGTGATGTCGAGGATGATCATAGTGTGTTTTGGTGAAGGTGGGGGGTGATGAGGATGAGAAGTTCTTTTTGGTTCCTATGAGATGCCTGCGTTTTAAAAAGCCCACCTAAAACCGGAATTTCAGAGAGAAAGGGTATACCACTCTCTGAATTTCCACTGCTTAAATCTTTTAATCCTGATAGCACAATGGATTCACCACTTTGTATATTTAGAGAAGTCTGCACACTGCGTGTCAAAACACCAGGAATACCATCCGTGGTTGTTGAGGCATCCAACGAAGAAAGCTCGGCATTTACACTTGTCATTATTTTTTGAGCAGAAAGTAATGAAGGCTTGACCTTTAAAATGATGCCATAAGACCTCCAATTAATCTGCGAAGTAATACGAGAAATAATTTTAATGGGTATTTCTCCCCCAGCGTGAAAACGAGCTTCATCCCCGCTTCTCACAGTGAGGCGCGGATTTGAAACAATTTTTGCAAGCCCTTTCTGATACAACAGATCAAGAAAAACATCGGTTGAAACAGGGGATGAGGGACTTTGGGTTTTTGAAAGAATATCGTGAAGCGAAAACAATTTTATACTTTGTGGCCAATCAATTCCAAATTGCTTCTGATATCCATTGGAAGTTTCAATGATTTTAACATCTACCTCAATCATAGGGCGCAAAGTTTTTCCAACGCGAACTAGGTTTTTGATGGGAAGTTTCAGGCTTTCAATATAGACATTTAAGTGTTTTGCCTCTTCATCTGTATCTACCTCTCCTTCAAAATAAAAAAAACTGTGATGAATATTGGTTTTGATATAGAGAAAATGATTATTACCCAGCCACTCGTCAATTTCCTTTTTTAAAAGGGGAAGAAGCTTTGGATGAATTGTGGCAGAAGTCATTGTATTTTTATTTTTTTGGATAAGCTCTTCAACAAATTCTTTGTCTTCAAGGCGCAAATAAGTACCTTCGATGACGATTTGATGTGCGGATAGAGAAACAGAAAGCCCCTCTCTGCTTTCCAGTATTTTCTGCAGATTCATTTTCTGCAAAGATAGAGTGGAAGAATAAATACTGATGGGAATTTTTGCTTTGCCATCTTGTGTCCACACAAGAAGATTTGTTGTTCCCTCATCGAGTGCTTGAATGAGGATTTCATTGCCAGGCTCTAAGACCCGCAATTGAGCGACTTTCGAATTAGAGCAGGCAACTCTTGTTAAATTTGAAATTTGAATTGTTTCTTGCTCTCCTTTTCCTAAAAGAATTTCTTTGGGTAGTTCGAGTGCTAGTGGAAGCGAAGGGATGAGGACATAAGTGAGAAATAAAAATTTGAAATTTTTCACAATGGTGGACTAAAGCAACTTTCATGCCACGTGCTTTTATGAAGTTCACGGCGGGTCCTGTCTGCCTTCACCCCGAATCGACGGCTTCGGCCGGTAGGCCTGCAGGCGCTCATTCGGGGGCCCCTACGGCAGCCACCCGCGTGAGCTTCAATTTATTATTGAATGTGTTCCAAAATGAAACACGGGAGAAGCAACGAGACACTTAAGCAGGAAAACTTAAAGTAACCTGAAACTTTCCTTTTTTGTAATCAAGTTTCAAACTTCCATGATGAGCTTCCATAATGGCTTTTGCCAGTGGCAGTCCTAATCCTAGTCCGCCACCATAATGCAACTTTGACGGACCCATCGAAAATTTTGTTCCAAACCGTTCTAGAACTCCTTGTGGAATTTTTCTACATGAATTTGAAATCATAATAGTGATTTTCTTTTTATTGTGTGAAGTTTGAATTTCAATCTGATTTTTTTTTGTTGCATATTGAGCTGCATTATTAAGAAGTTCTGAGAAGAGAATTTCAGCAAGCTTCGGATCAGCATTAATGGTCCCTCCTCCCTTGATGGGAGGGGGCAAGGGGGAGAGTGCTCTTTTAATCTTATACGTCCCCGCCTCTAACTCAGAAATCAAAACAATCTTATTAACAATTTCCAACAGCTTTTCAGAAGATTTTGCAATTTTTTGTACTGACACGGCAAGATCAGTATTTGTTTTTGTGTCTTCTAATAGCATGTGACTAAAACCCATAATGCTTGTGAGCGGTGTTTTAAGCTCGTGTGAAATCATATTTATGAATTGGTCTTTGGCATGGTCCAGGGTTAATAGTTTTTTATAAGCCTTCTTAAGCTCTTGGTTTTGTCTCTCTATTTTGATTTCAAGATTCAAAGCTTGGATACCGCGCTTTAGAACATTTTTGAGTTTGTCTCGGTCCCATGGTTTTGTCTCATAATGGTACACATGCCCTTTATTAATGGCAGACACAACTGCTTCAACATCGGCATAGGCTGTAATCAGAATGCGAATCACTTTGGGTTGAATGACAAGGGACTTTTCAAGCATTTCAACACCAGACATGCGAGGCATTCTCTGGTCACAAATAATGGCAGAAAATATGTTCTTTTTAAGAAGCACAAGTGCTTTATGAGCATTTTGTGCTGTGAAAACCTTATAGTCCTTCTGAAAAAGCCTTTTCAGAGCTTCTAGGGTGTGGGCATCATCATCGACAATAAGAAGGTTAGTATGTAGGCTCATGAAATATTAAGTGATGCTCCTCAATGGAATGAGTTTTGAAAGAGATTGGTTTACTTTGATCTGATCTATTTTGGATAGAACGCCCATGTGTTTTGTAATGAGTCGATGATCCATCGTAAAAAGTTTCATTCGGATAATAGAGGGTGCAGGAAGTCCAGTGCATTTCAAATCTGAGATTTCTACATCCAGTGGCCAGGGTGAATTTTTTGCACTGGTTATCATAGCCATTACAGAGTGCCCTATTTTTTTATTGAACTCCACTGCCGAAGATAGAATAAGGGCAGGCCGGTGCTTTGTCTCACTTTTATCTGTAAAAGGAAATGGTATAGAAACGACAGTGTATTGTTTGAAATCTTTCGTCATAGATCCTTGTAAGCTTCTTCGTCATTGTCGCTGCCCCACTCAGAAAGAGTAGATGCAACGGAATTAAGATATTCTACATCAAAGGCAGTAGCCTTGCGCACAATAACTTGATCATCCTCTATTTCAAATAAAACTCTATCTCCTTTTTTGAGTAGTAGAAATTTACGCACCTCCTCTGGGATGGTAGCTTGATATTTAGATGTTAATTTTGAGATCTTCACAGGTAGTAATAATTGTATACCTGTATTACAAGTATGTCAATTCGTGCCACAATAACTGGGCTCACTAGGCACATTATTTCGACTTGGCTGCTGTCCAATAATTAGTCAGACGTCTTGAATTTTTTAAAATCCTGTAACTTGCTGTAATAATTTGATAATAATCATAGTTTGATCAGAATTTGGTCGTTATTTCACGTGTCTTAACCAGATAGTTCTATTTTGAGCCAAAGACCTAATATTATATAACATATTGAAATTATTAAATAAAAATCGATTATCTCTGTATGGCATGCCTCCTGCTTATACTATAAGTGTGAGAGTTTCTATGTTGAGAGAAGTGAACCTGAGTGCTGCCTCTGTCATCCTGAGGCTCAGCCGAAGGATCCCCTGATGAAGATGAGGAGAGAAAAAATGCCAAGTTTCCAGAAGTTTTGGAGGAATCAAATGAATAAACTATCACTGCCTGTCATTGCGAGGTCTTTGAAGCGCCTGCACCTCACAGACCGTGGCAATCTCATTTTGTTGTTATTGAGCCTGAGCATTACACCGATAAGCTTTGCTGATTACAAAAGTGATTATAAATTGAAGACGACAATTGAGGGTGTAAAAGAGCAAACATATAAATTGAGTCGGGATAAGTGGTATCTTCCAGACTCTGAAAGTGTCGATTTTGCGCAAGCAATGGAAGAAATTAATTCTGGGTACTCTGTGGACTGGAGCGATCTGTGGAAAAAGTATGTAAAAATGTCTCGTGAAATTACGGACACAAGTGATGAAACATGGAAAGATCTTTCAAGCGCTGCAGTCGGTACAACGGGATATGATACGCGTTCACCAAGCGAAAAAAATGACTTTTTAGCTGATGTCTTAGAACATGCTGGCTTTACACATATTGGAACTAACGAGAAGGGCGAGCACATCTGGTATCCCAAAACTATGTGGGAAAAACTCCAAGATGCAGCAAAAATAGCATTTCACATTGACATTACAAAAATTAATTTGTCATTATAGAAAGAATTGATTCAAAACGATTTATTGTAAGATCAGCTGATGGTGTGCTTTTCAAGGTCAATTGTTCAACCGATGTTTATGAAAGATTAAGCAGCCCTGATTCTGAACATAAAGTGAAGTCGAAATGGGATACATTTTTTGATGTTGCCGGAAAATTTGGGAGAGGTGCACTTGCAGGTTTAGCAGTAGGTGCAGAGATTTATCGACCCTTCATGCTGAATCGACAAAATAAAAAGATTTGGAACAGTTGGGAAAAACAATCTAATTTTGCACTTGCCTACGGCTACCCAACACCTCCTTATCCTGTGACAGCTCCGATTGCGCCTGTGAATTTGGGCTCCATCTTTAATCTAATGGGTGTAGGACACCAGCCAACTTACTATGAACGTTGGATGGAAGGGCGCTATGGTCAGCACAGTGCGAATGGGCGCCAGTGGTCTATGCAGCAGATGAGTCAAGATTATTATCAGCAACTTGCCTATCAACAGTACATGTGCCAGATGCAGGGCGGCTGTGGTGGAGGTTTCCCAGGCTGGCGTGGTGGTATGCCAGGATGGGGACAAAACCCGTTTAATCAGATGCAGGGAAACCTTAACAATATTTTTACCTCACTGCCTCAACAAATTCAGTCTCTACAGCAAATGACAGGCAGTTTAAATGAAGAAATCATCTACCGACGTCAAGCTGCAGAAAATCAATTAAAGCAAATGGAAGCCCTTCAGGCCCAGTTTGATCAATTGAATAAAATTCTGCCTCCGTTGCAAGGATATTTAAATCGTGCTGGTACGGTGTATGGACAGATGAGCCGAAGTGCCCAAGATGTTTTCCAAGGACAAGGTAACTATCGTGAGGAGTTTATTTGGAATCGCGGCAATAATTTTCAATCGAATGGTCGCTACGGTTATGGCAGATAAAAGCATGGAAGTGGGTTTTCGTGGCAGTGGAAGTTGAAGTTAGAGAGAATGTAGTAGAGAGGAGTTAAGAATCACGAAAGCACAAAAAGTTCTCTATATTTCTCAACTGTATGACCACGTCCAAACACACCCCCATGATAGAACAGTATTTGAAGCTCAAAGAGCAGTATCATGATTGCACTCTGCTCTTTCGCCTAGGCGATTTTTACGAAATGTTTTTTCAAGATGCTATTCAATGTTCTGAAATATTAAAACTAACACTCACAGCCCGCTATAAAAATACAGATCATGAAGTGCCGATGTGTGGCATGCCCTATCATGCAGCAGCTTCTTATATTAAGAAGCTAAGTGATTTAGGGCATAAAATAGCGATTTGCGAGCAGATGGAGGAACCTAAGCCTGGGAAACTTCTTGTGGAGCGCGCTGTTGTGCAGATTGTAACCCCTGCCTTACCCTATCAAGAGGAGGATGCTGTGGAAGATAATCATTATCTGTTGGCGGTGTGTGAGGGTGATGAACCAAAGACCTTTTCCATTGCCTATACTGATGTTGTTACAGGCGAGTTTTACGAACAAAGTATTTCTGATGAAGGGGAGCTACGACAGGAGATCTCACGCATAAAGCCCAAAGAAATTCTTGTAACCTCTCCTTCTTATGAAATGATTTATAAAATTCTATCTCAAACCGGACAGTCTTTTTGCATAAGGATTATAGAGAACTCTGAGATTCTTCGTACCGACTTGCTAAAGCCGTCAGATCTCATTCAGCATTATCTCTCCTATGCAAAAAACAGTTCCTCTCTATTTCAAAAAAAACTTTTTTCAACAGAAAATTACATGCAATTAGATTCACAAACATTAGAGAAATTAGATGTACTTCATGATGAGCCCGGGAAAAAGTCGCTTTTTAAAGTTCTTAATTTTACAAAAACAGCCATGGGCACAAGATTACTTAAACGCTGGCTCAAATACCCGCTTCTTGATTCATCTCTCATTGAAGCACGACTAGATTCAGTATCTGAGTTTGTTGCAAAGCCATCTGTGCGTTCTGATTTACAAAAAAAACTTCGTTTCATTTATGATTTAGATCGTATTAACGCTAAGATCCAGCGTGAACGGGCAACTCCAAGAGATTTATCTCAGCTTCTTTCAAGTCTTGTGCAGTTGAACGAAATTCAGCAATTTTCTGTCATTCAGAGGGAGACGCATCCTGCACAAGAATCCATATCTGCCATTATAAAGCTTCTTGAGGGCATTTTTGTTGAAAATCCACCGATGTCTCTTAAGGAAGGAGGCATTTTTGCAAACGGTTTTTCAAAAGAATTGGATGAATTAATAAATCTTTCCGTTCAAGGCGCTTCCTGGGTAGCACAATACGAGCAGCAAGAAAGAGAAAAAACAAGAATTCAAAATCTTAAAGTCAAATACAATTCAATTTTTGGATATTTCATAGAAATAACAAAATCGTATTTAGACAAAGTGCCACAGCATTATGAAAGAAAGCAAACGCTCACTCAGGCTGAGCGGTTTACAACTCAAGAACTTTCGCAGTATGAGTCTTCCATTCTTTCCGCCGAAGAAAAAAGAAAGTCATTGGAGTATGAGCTCTTTGTAGAGCTTCGAAAGAAATTAATAAACTTTTCAAAACACTTGCAAGCAGTATCTGATTTTATTTCGAATCTTGATGTTATTCTGTCTTTTGCACAGGCTGCTGGTGAATATTCTTATGTGAGACCACAGTTTTCGCAAAGTTTATTAAATTTAAAGAACAGCCGCCATCCAGTCGTCGAAAGAGAAGTATCTTTTATTCCCAACTCTATTGAAATGCCTCAAGGGGAGCTACATCTTATTACGGGCCCCAATATGGCCGGAAAATCAACCGTCATGCGTCAAGTGGCTTTATCGGTTTTGATGGCGCATGTTGGGTGTTTTGTCCCTGCAGAGGCTGCCTTTGTGCCTTTAACTGATCGGATATTTACGCGCATCGGCTCCTCTGATGATATTGCCAGTGGGGAGAGTACTTTTATGGTTGAGATGAAAGAGACGTCTGCTATTTTGCAGCGCGCAACACAGAAAAGTTTAATTATTTTAGATGAGATTGGTCGGGGCACGAGTACGTTTGATGGTTTAAGTCTTGCTTGGGCTATTGCAGAATATATTAATCTTAATATTCAAGCTCGAACTTTGTTTGCTACGCATTATCATGAATTAACTGTCTTGGCTGACATTCATGACAGGATCAAAAACTATCATGTAGATGTTAAGAAAGAAGCTGAGGACATTATATTTTTAAGAGTTTTAAAACCTGGCGCTTTGAGTTCAAGTTTTGGAATTGAAGTTGCTCGTCTTGCCCGTCTTCCAGATTCTGTCATTGAAAGAGCCCGCGGAGTTCTCAATGGTTTGAAGCTCCACCAAAATCTGCCTGACGGTTTTGAAATCAAAAACCGTGCCAATTTCGATCAGCCTCCTCTTTTTCAAAATTAATGCTAAGACGGGTAAGTCTGCAATTGCAATTCAAGAAAACCTTGCAATTTTTTTTTCATCTTGTAATCCTTATAGGCATTTGCGGGAGTAGCTCAGTTGGTAGAGCGAGAGCCTTCCAAGCTCTAGGTCGCGGGTTCGAATCTCGTCTCCCGCTCTCAGAATTGTCTCGCAGAGAAAATTCTGAGAGCGTATTAATAGATGCTGGCGCGAGCGAGCGTAGTGCCAGCTATAGAGATTTGAAAGTCGCAGGCAGCCGGGCACCTGATGGGTGGCTGCCGAGACGGGGTCGCGACCCGAGCACATAGTGCGAGGAGTTGTGACCGAATCTCGTCTCCCGCTTTGTGGGTTATATAGATGCTCCATTTTGTGGAGAGGTATCCAAGTGGCTAAAGGAGACAGACTGTAAATCTGTTGGCTCACGCCTTCGGAGGTTCGAATCCTCCCCTCTCCAGAGATATTTAATGATGGAAACGCGAGCTGGCACAGCGTTTGCTACAGAGAGAGGATTCGAAGCCCGGAAGCTGCCGGCACCAGCATGCTGGTGGCAGCTGAGGGCCGGGCTCGAAGAAAAAGTTGCAAAGCAACTTTTTACTGAGAGGAATCCTCCCCTCTCCAGAGGTATTTAATGATGCAAACGCGAGCTGGCGCAGCGTTTACGATTGCCCATGTAGCTCAGTCGGTAGAGTACGTCCTTGGTAAGGACGAGGTCGTCGGTTCGATCCCGATCATGGGCTAGTTGATTAGGAGGAAGGACTTCGCAGGCCAGTAGCTCCAACGGTAGAGCACTGGACTCCAAATCCAGGTGTTGGGGGTTCAAATCCCTCCTGGCCTGCCATTATAAATGGTACCGACGCGAGCGTGCGCAGCGTCGGTTTAAGGGATTTGAAAGTCGCAGTCAGCCGGGCACCCATTGGGTGGCTGCCGAGACGGGGTCGCGACCCGAGCACGCAGTGCGAGGAGTTGTGACCAAATCCCTCCTGGCCTGCCAAACATGAAATTATGTCAGAAAAGATAACACCTCAATCTCAAGACTTTTCTCGCTGGTACCATGACGTTATTCTGCAGGCAAAGCTTGCTGATTACTCTCCCGTGAAAGGTTGTATGGTGATTCGTCCGAACGGCTATGCCATTTGGGAAAGAATTCAAAAAGAGTTAGATCGCAGAATTAAAGCAACTGGAACTCGAAATGCCTATTTCCCACTTTTTATTCCTGAAAGTTTTATTAAGAAAGAAGAAAACCACGTCGTGGTGTTTGCTCCACAGTGTGCCGTAGTGACACATGGTGGAGGTAAGGAGCTTGAGGAAAAACTCTACGTTCGTCCAACATCGGAGACAATTATTAATAGTATGTTTGCAAAATGGATCCAGTCTTACAGAGACTTACCTCTGCTTATTAATCAGTGGGCCAACGTTGTTCGATGGGAAATGAGAACGAGATTATTTTTGCGAACGACAGAATTTTTATGGCAGGAAGGGCACACGTGTCATGAAACTTTAGATGAAGCGGAACAACTGTCCAAAACAATGCTGAACATTTATGCTGATTTTTCACAAGAAGTTTTGGCCATGCCTACTATTAAAGGATTAAAATCAGAAAGTGAGAAATTTGCAGGGGCTCTGAGAACCTATTGTATAGAAGCTATGATGCAAGATAAAAAAGCTTTGCAGGCGGGGACATCACATAATTTGTCCGACCATTTTGCAAAGGTCTTTGGAACGAAGTTTCTTAATAAAGAAGGAAAAGAAAAGTTTGTTTATCAAACAAGCTGGGGAGTTTCAACGCGTCTTATTGGCGGATTAGTGATGTCTCACTCGGACGATAAGGGTTTAGTTCTTCCACCACGTCTTGCTCCTCTTCATGTGGTGATCATTCCCATATTAGGAAAAATATTAGGAAAAAACGATCAGAACAAATCCAGAGTTTTAGAAGTAAGCGAAAAATTGCAGAAGACTCTTCAGGAGCATGATCAAAAAGTTCGTCTTCCCTATACCCTGAGTGTTGCGATCGATAAAGATGAAACTAAACAAGCTGGGTGGAAATTTTATGAATATGAACTGCTGGGTGTTCCTCTTCGAATTGAGTTAGGACCTCGGGATTTGGAAAAAAATCACATTGTTCTTGTGCGTCGAGACACTGGAAAGAAGGAGTTTGTTTCCATCAATGAGGCACCTCAAAAAGTCATTAAAGAATTAGAGGCTATGCAGAATGATTTGTTTCTTAAGGCTAGTGCGTTTAGAGACAATAATATATTTGATGTTGAAAGTTATGATGAATTTTGTTCTCAAATAACTTCTCAAGGTGGTTTTTATCGCAGCTCTTGGTGTCAAAGTAATGAGTGCGAACAAAAAGTGAAAGAAAACACTAAAGCGACCATTCGGTGTATAACTCTTGATAAAAATCTTGATGTTGTTAAAAGTGATAAGCCATGCCTTGTTTGTAAGAAAAAGGCAGGGAATGTAGAATGCCTATTCGCTATTAGTTATTAGATTTTCAAAAAACTGTTTACAAAGGTATAAAAGTGTATATAAAAAAAGAGTTTATATTGGGGAGGGTTTGATCTACTATTTTAAATAAATAATTATGCAGAATCAAAAGATAGTAAGCGCATTACTTGTTGGGTGTGGAATGTTAGTGTGGTTTGTCTCCATGTCATTGATGGAGTCCGCTCTTTCTTATTTTGATTTGCATTACGGTATTTATTATGCTGCATCAATAGCCGTCCCTATTTTTTTAGGTTTTGCAACTGCTGTTGTTACTCTTAAAATGTCGAAAGTTACAAATTTCTTGACAGAAGTTGTTGTTGAGTTAAAAAAAGTAACTTGGCCAAGCTCGAAGGACACATGGGCTGCGACTTTTGTTGTCATTGTTTTTGTGGTTCTCGTTTCAGCTATGTTAGGGGCTATTGATCTTGGTTGGGCTTATCTCGTAAAAGAAATCATTATACAAAGGTAGTTTAATATATGTCGGGACTGAATCAAGATTTGAAGTGGTATGTTGTTCATACTTATTCTGGTTTCGAAGGCAAAGCTCGGGAAGCTCTTGTTGACAGAATTAAAAAATTTCACTTTGAGAATATGTTTGGAGAAATTCTTGTTCCAACAGAAGAAAGAACACAAGTTGTAAAGGGCAAAAAAAGATCAGTTACAAGGAAGTTTTTCCCTGGTTATATTTTGGTTCAGATGCTCTTAAATGATAAAACGTGGCATTTGGTGAAGCAAACGCCAAAGATTACTGGATTCATAGGGGGAAATTTAAATCCCTTGCCTGTGAGTGAAACTGAAATTCAGGTCATAAGGGATCAGATGGAAGGTAAAATTTCAACAGCCTCATTGGAGGCTGCCTACCATGAGGGTGACAGTGTACGTGTGGTAGAAGGTCCTTTTTCCAACTTTAATGGTGTTGTGGAAGAAGTTAAACCGGATAAGCAGAAGATAAAAGTGCTTGTGAGTATTTTTGGTCGTTCAACTCCAGTGGAGTTAAATTTTTCACAAGTAGAAAAATCTTAAAAGGGTAGAATTGTATGGCGAAGCCAAAAAAGGAAATTCAAGCAAAAATTAAGCTTCAAATACAGGCCGGGGCTGCCAATCCTTCTCCTCCTGTAGGTCCAGCGTTAGGTCAACATGGTGTTAACATGATGGAGTTTTGTAAACAATTCAATGAACGCACCAAAGATCAGAAAGGAATGATTATTCCTGCATTGATTACGGTATACAAGGACCGGTCTTTTACGTTTATTACAAAAACCCCACCCGCGTCGGTTCTTCTTAAAAAAGAGGCTGGGATAGAGAAAGGTTCTGGTGTTCCAAATAAAAATAAGGTTGGATCTGTGACTCAGACACAGATAAGGAAAATAGCCGAGCTTAAGATGCCGGATCTGAATGCCACAAACATTGAAAATGCTATGAGAATTATAGAGGGGTCAGCCAGAAGTATGGGGATAGAGATTAAAGGCTAGATAGATTAATTATTAAAGGATAGAAAAATGAGCGAAAAAAAGAGAGGCAAAAAGTATAGAAAAAATTTAGAACTTGTTGCGGCTGGGTCTGTTAGTGTGGATCAAGCTTTTGAAACCTTGGCTGGTTTTACTGGCGCGCAATTTGACGAAACGGTGGATGTAGCTGTGCGCTTAGGTGTTGATCCAAAGGTCTCAGAACAGAATGTTCGCGGTGCCGTTGTTTTGCCTCATGGCACTGGAAAGGTTGTTCGTCTTCTTGTTTTTGCAAAAGGAGACAAACTTAAAGAGGCAGAGGGTCTGGGTGTTGATTTCTGTGGTGGGGAAGAGTACTTGCAAAAAATTCAGCAGGGATGGCTCGATTTTGACAAAATTATTTCTACTCCGGATATGATGGCCTCAGTTAGCAAGGTTGCGAAAATATTGGGCCCGAGAGGATTAATGCCCTCACCTAAGTCAGGAACGGTTACATTTGAAATTAAGAAAGCTGTTGAGGAAGAGAGAAGGGGTAAGGTCAATTATAAAATTGATAAATCGGGTATTGTTCATGCGGTGATAGGGAAGAAGTCTTTTGGAGCTGAGAAATTGAAGGAAAATTTTAAAACTTTACTTGATTCAATTGTGAGACAGAAGCCTGCAAGCTCAAAGGGTGTTTATTTGAAAAGTATTGCTATTTCAGCAACCCACAGCCCATCTTTATTAATTGAGAGTGTAAGGCTTACAGCATAGTTTTGTTGGTGATTGAGAGGAGTTTTCATGAAACGTGAAGAAAAACAGGCATTTATCAGTGAGCTTAAAGAAAAGTTTGAATCTAGTTCATGTGCACTCCTTGCTGATTACCGGGGTTTGACAGTCTCGCAGTTGTCACAGATGCGATCAAAGGTGAGACAGCATGATGGGGTTTTACAAGTTGTTAAAAACAGATTGGCAAAATTGGCATGTCGGAACACCCAGTTTGAAACCGTCGTGGATGATTTTAAGGGCCCAACTCTTGTAGGTTTTATAAAAAAAGATCCGATTCCATTAGCAAGAACGTTTTATGATGTGATACAAGAAGAAGACTCAAAGCTTAAACTCAAGTCGGGTGTTTTACAAGGTAAGAAAATAGGTTTTGCAGAGTTGCAAGAGCTTGCTCAGTGTCCGTCGAGAGAAGTTCTCTTGGCTCAATTTTTAAGTGCTTTACAGGGGCCAATCAGAAGTTTTGTTCAGGTTCTTGGCGGAGTGCCTAGAAGTTTTGTTCAAGTTTTGAGGGCTGTAGAGGATAAAAAGAAACAAGAAGGGAAATAGTAAGGAGGAAGTAATATTATGTCAGCAAAAACAATTTCTAAAGAAGATGTTGTTGATTATGTCAAGAACATGAGTGTCCTTGAGCTGTCTGGGCTCGTAAAGGAATTGGAAACCACTTTTGGGGTTTCAGCCGCAGCGCCTATCATGATGGGATCAATGGCTGGAGCAGCTTCAGCAGCACCAGTGGAAGAGAAGACGACTGCGGACGTTTTTTTGGCATCAGCAGGGGAGCAGAAAATTCAGGTCATTAAAGAAGTTAGAGCCATTACTGGGCTTGGCTTGAAGGAAGCAAAAGACCTTGTTGAGGGTGCACCAAAGATGGTTAAAGAGGGCGTATCCAAGGAAGATGCTGCAAAATTTAAGGCTCAACTTGAAAAAGTTGGAGCAAAAATCGAATTGAAGTAATTTTGAATTACTTTTTTAGTCAAGGAGAAAATCGATGATCGAGGAGTTGGTCTCTCATAGGAAGAGGTTACGAAAGAGTTTTGAGAAAATTCCGCAAATTATTACTTTGCCGGGATTGATCGATATTCAAAAAAATTCTTTTAAAGAGTTTCTGCAACTAGATTCCCAGTCTGACAAAAGGGATAATCTTGGATTGGAAGCTGTTTTTAAGAGCGTTTTTCCTATTGAAAGCTTTGAAGGAAATGCATCTCTTGAATATGAGAGATATACTTTAGAAAATCCAAAATACGATGTTCCTGAGTGTCGAAGTCGCGGGATGACTTATGCAGCACCACTTCGAGTGACAGTTCGATTGTTAGTTTGGGACGTTGATGAAACTTCTGGTGCTAAAACTATTCGGGACGTAAAAGAACAAGAGGTCTTTTTGGGAGAAATCCCACTTATGACCGATAATGGTTCATTTATTATTAATGGAAATGAAAGAGTCATAGTAAGCCAGTTACATCGCTCTCCTGGTGTTTTCTTTGGTCATGACAAGGGAACGACTCACGCTAGTGGTAAACTCTTGTATTCTGCAAGAATCATTCCTTATCGTGGCAGCTGGATCGACATTGAGTTTAATCATAAAGATCAGATTTTTGTTCGAATCGACAGACGTAGAAAAATGCCTGTAACAGTACTTCTCAAAGCATTGGGGTACTCGGTTTCTGAGCTTATTAAATATTTTTATGAATCTGAGACTTTATATATTGATGAAAGGCAGTACACAAAGAGTATTGAGTGGGATTTGCTTCGTGGGCAGAGGTCCTCCATGGATATATACCATCCTTCTGGGAAGAAGATTCTTGTCAAAAAAAATAGAAAGCTTACTGACAAAGTTCTTGAGGAATTAAAAGATGCTGGGCTTAAGCAATTACCAATAGAACTCAGTGATGTTCTTAAAAAAATTGTTTATGAGGATGTAGTTGATAAGAAGACAGGGGAAGTTGTCATTTCTAGTAATGAAAGATTGACTCAAGCTCACCTTAAAGAGCTTAAAAAGCGCAATATTAACGATATTAAAGTACTCTTCGTGGATGAATTGAATCATGGTGCTTATTTAAGTGAAACATTTGATGTTGATAAAACAAAAAACATCGAAGAAGCTCTCATAGAGATTTATAGACGTTTAAGGCCGGGAGATCCTCCTACTCTTGAAGCTGCTCAGAATCTTTTTGAGAGTTTGTTTTTTAATGCAAGTAGGTATGACCTTTCTAAGGTGGGTCGGCTTAAATTGAATCATAAATTTAGGCTTGATATTCCAATTGATACTTGCACTCTGACAAAAAAAGATATCTTAGAAACTGTTAAGTATTTGATTAACCTTAAAGACGGGCGCGGTAAAATTGACGACATTGACCATCTTGGGAATAGACGCATTCGTTCGGTAGGGGAGCTCATTGAAAACCAGTTTCGCATAGGTCTTGTTAGAATGGAGAGGGGTATTCGTGAGAGAATGAGCTTGCAAGAGGTTGAGACTCTTATGCCTCATGATCTCGTGAATGCTAAACCTGTTCAGGCTGTGCTTAAGGAGTTTTTTGGAAGCAGTCAGCTCTCGCAATTTATGGATCAAGTGAATCCGCTTGCTGAAATCACTCATAAGAGAAGACTTTCAGCCCTTGGACCTGGAGGTTTAACAAGAGAGAGAGCTGGATTTGAAGTCCGAGATGTTCACGTGACCCATTATGGCAGAATTTGTCCTATTGAAACACCTGAGGGTCCGAATATTGGCTTGATATCGTCTTTATCAACTTATGCCAGAGTGAATCCTTTTGGATTCATAGAAACTCCTTACCGTGAAGTTAAGAACAGAAAAGTGAGTGATGAGGTGAAATATTATAGCGCTCTTGAAGAAGAGGACCACGTCATTGCCCAGGCTAATGCAAAAGTTGAGAGTCATAAGTTGACCTCTGATTATGTTACATCTCGTAGGTCTGGAGAGTTTATCATGGCGCAAGCTGGTGATGTCGATCTCATCGATGTTTCTCCAAACCAGCTTGTCAGCGTTGCTGCCTCATTAATTCCATTTTTAGAGCATGATGATGCTAATAGAGCTCTTATGGGATCAAACATGCAGCGCCAAGCTGTGCCGTTACTCAAAGCCGTTGCACCACTTGTAGGAACTGGTCTTGAAGCGGCAGTAGCACAGGATTCTGGGGTTACATTGAGATCTCTTCGTGACGGAGTTGTTGAGAGTGTTGATGCAAGTCGAATCGTTGTTAAAGCAAGTGGACGTTCATCAATTGAGGATGCAAAAATTGATATTTATAAGTTAGATAAATTTCGAAGATCCAACCAGGGTACGTGTATCAACCAAAAACCGATTGTTCGCGAGGGCGATAAGGTTTTAGCAGGTGATATTCTTGCTGACGGTTCTGCAACCCATCTTGGGGAGCTTGCCTTGGGTCAGAATATTACAGTGGCCTTTATGCGAT
>JACOXK010000071.1:17113-25584 GCA_016182335.1 Deltaproteobacteria bacterium
ATGCCATGGGAGGGATACAACTTTGAAGACTCAATACTTGTGAGTGAAAAACTCTTGAAAGAGGACACCTATACCTCAATTCACATTGAAGAATTCGAATGTGTAGCAAGAGACACGAAGTTGGGAAGAGAGGAAATTACACGAGATATTCCGAATGTCAGTGAAGTAGCGTTAGCTCAGTTGGATGAAAGTGGAATTATTTGCATAGGGGCAGAAGTGAAACCTGGCGATATTCTAGTTGGGAAAATTACTCCAAAAGGTGAGACCCAATTATCCCCTGAAGAAAAACTTTTACGGGCCATTTTTGGTGAAAAAGCTAGAGATGTCAGAGATACCTCTTTAAGAGTGTCTCCTGGTATTGCCGGCACTGTTATTCACGCCCAGGTATTTTCAAGAGAGGGTGAGGCAAAAGACGAAAGATCTAAACAAATTCAAGATGATGAAATTTCTCGTCTCATGAAAGACAGAGATGCTGAACTTCGTATCATCAAGGAAGCTGCCAAAGACAAACTTAAGAAAGATCTTATTGGTTCACAGGTTACATCAAAGCTTTTGACGCTTGATGGGAAACAAACCGTCCTATCTAAAGGTGAGAGTTTGAACGCCAAGGTTTACAATGAGATTTCTTTTGAGCTTTTAGAGCATATTCCTGCGGAGCAGAAGCTTGAAGAGAGAATTGCCTCAGTTGTTGCTTCTGCAAAACAACAAATGGAAGTTGTAAAGGCTATTTTTCAGGAAAAAGCAGCTCGATTGAAAAAAGGGGACGAACTTCCACCAGGTGTCGTTAAGATGGTGAAAGTTTATATTTGTATGAAACGTCGTCTGGCTGTCGGAGATAAGATGGCAGGACGGCATGGTAATAAGGGTGTAGTTTCTAGAATTCTTCCCTCGGAAGATATGCCCTATTTACCTAATGGGGAACCCGTTGACATTGTTTTAAATCCTCTTGGCGTTCCATCAAGGATGAATTTGGGTCAAATCTTGGAAACGCATTTGGGATGGGCATGTTCGAGATTTGGAAGACAGATAGGGGACCTTCTCGATAAGGGTGAGTCAGAATTACTGCGAAAGGTTATTAAGAAAGTGTATTCAACAAAAAAAATAAATCAACTTATTGACGATGCTTCCAATGATGAGCTTCGCTCCATTGTTCAGCACTTAAAAAGTGGGGTTCCTATTATGTCTCCTGTATTTAACGGAGCCACAGAAGGGGAAATTCGTGAATCCTTGGAGTTGTCAGGCTTTAATGTCTCTGGACAATCTACTTTGTTTGATGGTCGAACGGGTGAAGTGTTTGAACAGGATGTTACTGTTGGGACTATGTATTTCTTAAAACTCCATCACCTTGTAGAAGATAAGATACATGCTCGCTCCATTGGGCCTTACTCACTGGTCACACAACAACCGCTAGGCGGAAAAGCTCAGTTTGGTGGACAGCGCTTGGGTGAAATGGAAGTGTGGGCTATGGAAGCCTACGGCGCAGCTTATGCATTACAGGAGTTTTTAACTGTAAAAGCTGATGACGTGGCGGGACGTACAAGAATGTATGAGGCTATCGTTAAAAATGAGAATGTTCTCGAACCTGGACTTCCTGAATCATTTAACGTTCTTGTTAAAGAATTGCAGAGCTTGTGTCTGGATGTCGAACTTCACGAAGAGGAGAAAAAATAATGAGAGATTTATTACAATTCTTCGATAAGCCAAGAGATCCTTTAAGTATAACAGCACTCAAGATCCAATTGGCTTCTCCTGAAAAAATGAGATCTTGGTCTCATGGTGAAGTGAAAAAACCTGAGACCATTAATTATAGAACATTCAAACCTGAAAGAGATGGACTTTTTTGCGCAAAGATTTTTGGTCCAGTGAAGGACTATGAATGTAATTGCGGAAAGTATAAAAGAATGAAGCACCGTGGTGTAGTGTGTGAAAAATGCGGTGTTGAAGTTATTCAATCTAAAGTCAGACGCGAGCGTTTAGGGCATATCGAGTTAGCTAGTCCTGTGGCCCATATTTGGTTTTTAAGAAGTCTTCCAACACGTATTGGTACCATTCTAGATTTGGCATTAAAGGATCTAGAACGTGTTCTCTATAATGAAGCTTATATTGTTACGGATCCAGGTGGTTCTGACCTTAAAGAAAAGCAAACCCTATCCGAACAGGAATATTACGATGCAGTGTCAAAACACGGTGCATCATTTTCTGCTTCCATGGGGGGTGAAGCTATTCTTGAGCTTCTCAAAAAACTTGATCTAGATAAATTAGCACCTGAGCTTCGAAGACAAATGAGAGAGACTCATAGTGCGGCTTTGAGGAAAAAAATAGCAAAAAGATTGTCTATCATTGAAGCTTTTCTTCGTTCGGGCAATAAGCCTGCATGGATGATGTTAGATGTCATTCCAGTTATTCCACCAGATTTGCGGCCTCTTGTTCCACTTGAAGGTGGACGTTTTGCGACGAGTGACTTGAACGATCTTTATCGCAGAGTGATAAATAGAAATAATAGATTGAGGAGACTTTTGAAGCTCAATGCACCCGATATTATTATTCGAAATGAAAAACGAATGCTGCAAGAATCGGTAGATGCTTTGTTCGATAATGGTCGACGAGGAAAAGTTTTTACGGGCCCGAATCGTAGGCCATTAAGATCACTTTCAGATATGTTGAAAGGCAAACAGGGTCGCTTTCGTCAGAATCTCCTTGGAAAGCGAGTTGATTATTCGGGTCGAAGTGTCATCGTTGTGGGCCCAGAACTTAAGCTTCATCAATGTGGATTGCCAAAACTAATGGCACTAGAGTTATTTAAGCCATTTATCTATAGCAAGCTCGAAGAGAAAGGATTAGCTACTACCATTAAAGAAGCCAAAAAAATGGTAGAAGATCAGGTAACAGAGGTATGGGATATTTTAGAAGAAGTGACTTCTGAACATCCTGTTCTCTTAAACCGAGCACCGACTTTGCACAGACTTGGGATTCAAGCATTTGAACCGGTTCTCATAGAGGGTAAAGCTATTCAGTTGCACCCGCTCGTGTGTACAGCATTTAATGCTGACTTCGATGGTGACCAGATGGCCGTTCACGTCCCACTTTCTATTGAAGCCCAACTCGAAGCCAGAGTTCTTATGATGTCTACTAATAATATTCTTTCGCCTGCTCATGGTAAGCCTATTATCATGCCTAGCCAGGATATTGTTTTGGGGATTTACTTTTTGACTCGAGAAAAGGCTGGTGCAGCAGGGGAAGGTCACGTTTTTTCTTCTCCTGAAGAGGCTCTTTATATGCATTCTATTGATGAGGTTGATACTCAAGCTCGAGTGAAAGTCCGCATTGATGGGAAGTTTTGCGATACTACTATTGGTCGGATTGTTTTGAGAGATATTATTCCTAGCGAAGTTCCCTTTACACTTTACAACAAGGTGATGGATAAAAAATCTTTGGGTAAACTTGTTGATGTGTGCTATCGCTCCTGTGGTAATAAAACTACAGTCATTATGTCTGATAAGTTGAGAACTTTGGGGTATCACTACTCAACTAGAGCTGGCATTTCTATTGGAATTGATAATATTCAGATTCCAGAAAAGAAAAAAGAATTTTTGGACAAGGCTTATAATCAGGTGAGAGAAATTCAAGAACAATATGAGGAAGGCCTTATTACAGATGGAGAAAGATATAATAAGGTGATCGACATTTGGGCTCACACTACAGAAGCTGTCGCTGATGAAATGATGATTCAGTTAGGTTCGCAATCTGTTCAAGCATCACAGAACATTCAGAAAAAAGACATGAAGAGTTTTAATCCGATCTTTATGATGGCCGATTCTGGTGCTAGAGGAAGCTCTGCTCAAATCAGGCAACTCGCCGGAATGAGGGGACTTATGACAAAGCCTTCAGGTGAAATTATAGAAACGCCTATTACGGCAAACTTCAGAGAAGGATTGTCAGTATTACAGTACTTCATTTCTACTCACGGTGCCAGGAAAGGGTTGGCAGATACAGCATTGAAAACAGCTAATTCTGGCTACTTAACGCGCCGTCTTGTGGATGTTGTGCAAGATGTCATGATTACGCAGGTGGATTGTAAAAGCACAGAGGGGCTTGAGATGTCTTCTCTTGTTGAGGGTGGAGAAATTATTCAGCCACTTGAAGAGAGAATTTTGGGTCGAATTGCATTAGAAGATATTGTAGATCCATTTAACAATGAAGTTCTTGTCAAAGGATCGTCAGAAATTGACGAATTTAAAGTTGAGCGAATATTGGATGCTGGGATTGAAAAAGTGAGAGTCAGATCCCCCATCACCTGCCAATTACCATGGGGAATTTGTGGTTTATGTTACGGAAGGGATCTGGCACGTGGGAAGCTTATTAACATAGGTGAAGCTGTTGGTATTATAGCTGCACAATCTATCGGTGAGCCAGGTACTCAGCTAACGATGAGAACGTTTCACATTGGTGGAACAGCGAGCCGACGCGCTGAACAGAGTACAGTTGAAAATAGATATAAAGGTCGGGTGAAGTACCATAATCTTAAAGTTGTAAAAAATAGAGAAGGTTCCTTTACTGTCATGAACCGAAATGGAGAGCTCATCATTGTCGATGATGATGGGCGAGAGAAGGAGAGGTTTTCAGTTATTTATGGTGCTAAGCTTGTTGTAAAAGATGGACAGAGTATTGGCGAAAAAACTCTTCTTGCAGAGTGGGATCCTTATACAAATACAATTGTGACTGAAGTTGGAGGGCTTGTAAAATTTGGTGACTTGATTGAAGGTGTTACCATGAAGGAGCAGCTGGACGAAGTTACAGGATTATCTCACAAAGTGACAATTCCTACGAAGGATTCTGAGAGCAGACCAAGAATTTCTATTAAAGATGATAAGGGAGAGACTTTGCAACTATCTGAAAGGAGAGGTTGGGCCAGGTACATACTACCTGAGGGGGCCAACATTCTTGTGAACGATGGCAATGAGGTAAAGCCTGGGGATATTCTGGCGAAAATTCCTCGTGAAACAACGAAGACTAAAGATATTACTGGAGGTCTTCCGCGTGTTGCTGAACTCTTCGAAGGTCGCAGACCTAAAGACTGTGCCGTTGTCAGTGAAATCGATGGAATTGTGTCGTATGGTAAAGATACGAAAGGAAAGAGAAAAGTAATTGTCACTCCTGAAATGGGTGAACCAAAAGAATATCTTATTCCAAAGGGTCGTCATGTGAGCGTTTTAGAAGGCGACTTTATTAAGTCCGGTGAAGCGCTCATGGATGGTGCTGCAAACCCGCATGATATTTTAAGAGTTCTTGGAGAAAAGGCATTAGCGCGGTACCTTGTCGATGAAGTTCAGGAAGTTTATCGGCTACAGGGTGTTCCTATTCATGATAAGCACATTGAAGTGATTGTTCGGCAGATGCTTCGAAAAGTAAGTATTACAGAAGTGGGAGATACAAAGTTTCTTATTGATGAACAGGTTGAAAAACATATCTTGGCTGAAGAGAATGCCCGCGTTCTGAATGAAAAGGGAAAACCTGCTCAAGCGGAGCCGCTCATGATGGGTATTACGAAAGCTTCGTTATCGACGGAGAGTTTTATTTCTGCGGCCTCGTTTCAAGAAACAACGAAAGTGCTTACAGAAGCTAGTTTAGAAGGGAAAGTTGACTATTTGAGAGGACTTAAAGAAAACGTCATTATGGGTAGACTTATTCCTGCTGGGACAGGACTTCGAAAATACAGACAACTTTCTCTTGAAGCAGATATGCCGATGGAACCTGAAGAAGACATCATAACTATGCCTGTAGAGTTTGAAAAAATAACAGAAGCAGCATCTCATGTTACTCAGGATTCAGCGCATAATTTAAAATAATAGAGCAAAAAACCTTGACGCATAAAGCACTTATGATACACACGTAAAAATATGCCAACTATTAGTCAGTTAGTGAGATACGGTCGAAGTATGCAGAGGGTGAAGTCTTCTGCCCCAGCGTTGGAGCGATGCCCACAAAAGAGGGGAGTTTGTCTACAGGTAAAGACAATGACACCTAAAAAGCCAAACTCAGCCTTGAGAAAGATTGCAAGAGTGCGTTTAACAAATGGTTATGAGGTAACTTCTTACATTCCTGGAGTTGGTCATAATCTGCAAGAGCACTCTGTGGTTCTCATTCGTGGTGGGCGCGTGAAAGATTTACCTGGAGTTCGATATCATATCATTTGAGTTATGTCGAGAAGAAGAGATGTTCCCATAAGAGAAATTAGTCCTGATAGTAGATATCATGATGTTTTGGTGGGTAGGTTTATTAATATTATTATGAAGCGTGGGAAAAAGAGTTTGGCTGAGAGTATTTGTTATGGAGCTTTTG
This sequence comes from Deltaproteobacteria bacterium, assembly GCA_016182335.1. Lineage (GTDB taxonomy): Bacteria > Bdellovibrionota > JACOXK01 > JACOXK01 > JACOXK01 > JACOXK01. The sequence continues at coordinate 23,453 of JACOXK010000071.1, forward strand.
GTCTCATGGAAAAACAATTAAAACAAGATCCACTTGAGATGTTTAGGACGGCACTTAAAAATGTGAAACCGATGGTAGAAGTAAAGGCACGTCGAGTGGGTGGATCGAATTATCAAGTGCCTGTGGAAGTTCCTCAGCGACGTGGTTATGCGTTGGCGATGAGATGGATTGTTGAAGCGAGTTTAAATCGTGCTGAGCATTCTATGAAGGAGAGGCTAGCTCACGAACTCATGGATGCCTCTAAAAATACTGGGTCTGCTATTCGCAAGAGAGACGACGTTCACAAGATGGCTGAAGCAAACAAGGCTTTCGCTCACTATCGTTGGTAGTTCTGTCATGAATTCCCTGAAAGATTTAAGAAACATCGGCATCATGGCGCACATCGATGCTGGCAAAACAACAACCACAGAGAGGGTTTTGTATTATACCGGAAAGGCTTACAAGATCGGTGAAGTTCATGAGGGCACGGCGACAATGGATTGGATGGTCCAGGAGCAAGAAAGGGGGATTACTATTACATCTGCAGCAACGACCTGCTTTTGGAATAAACATAGAATTAATATTATAGATACCCCAGGACACGTTGATTTTACTATTGAGGTTGAGCGTTCTTTGAGAGTTTTGGATGGGGCTGTTTGTGTGTTTTGTAGTGTTGGTGGTGTCGAGCCGCAATCTGAAACGGTGTGGCGTCAGGCTGATAAGTATCATGTTCCACGGATTGCTTTTTTCAACAAAATGGATCGTGTGGGTGCAGATTTTTTTGATGGTGTGGAGCAGATGAGATCAAAGCTTGGAACGAATCCTGTCATTTTTCAAATTCCGGTTGGTTTTGAAGAGAACTTTAAGGGAGTTGTTGATCTGCTTAAAATGAAGGCGATTATTTGGGATGAGGAGTCATTAGGGGCGAAATTTCACGAAGAGGAAGTCCCTTCAGATCTTATTGAACAAGCTCAAAAATATCGTCGCGAGCTAGTGGAAAAAGTTTCTGAACACGATGAAAAGCTTTTAGAAAAGTATCTTGAAGATCAGGAAGTATCTGTTGAAGAGCTCAAAGCAGTGGCTAGGAAGGCTACATGCGATTTGAAAATTGTACCTGTTTTTTGCGGATCAGCATTTAAGAATAAATGTGTTCAGCCTTTATTAGATGCAGTTGTTGATTATCTTCCGTCTCCTTTGGATGTTCCGCCTGTAAAAGGTACAGACGTAAGGGACTCCACCAAAGAGCTGTTTAGAGAAGCTGATGAGTCAGAACCATTCTCAGCTCTTGCTTTTAAGATTGCTACAGACCCCTATGTTGGCCAGTTAACTTATTTTAGGGTTTATTCAGGCCACCTTTCAGCTGGATCTTCTATCTTAAATTCTACAAAAGATAAAAGAGAACGAGTAGGTCGTTTGTTGCAAATGCACGCCAACAAGAGGGATGAAATTAAAGAAGTGAGGACTGGAGATATAGCTGCAGCTGTAGGTCTTAAATATACAATGACTGGAGATACTCTTTGTGAAGAAAAGAATCCAATTATTTTGGAACGTATGGTTTTTCCAGAACCCGTGATTTCGATTGCTATTGAGCCAAAATCCAAGGCTGATCAGGATAAGTTGGGATTATCTCTTCAAAAACTAGTGCAGGAGGATCCTTCCTTCAGAGTTCGTACAGATGAAGAAACTCTTCAAACCATTATTTCTGGGATGGGTGAGCTTCATTTGGAAATTATTGTTGATCGCCTTCTTCGAGAGTTCAAAGTTGAGGCCAGCGTTGGTAAACCTCAAGTTGCCTACAGGGAAACAATTACACAAACTGTCGAAGGTCAGGGGAAGTATATTCGTCAAACAGGTGGACGTGGCCAGTATGGGGATGTTTGGCTTAAAATTGAACCCCGTCAGAGAGGTCTTGGGTATGAGTTCGTGGACGGTATTAAGGGTGGTGTCATTCCAAATGCCTATATTCCAAGTGTCGACAAAGGGATTAAGGAAGCTATGGAGACAGGAGTGTTAGGCGGCTATCCTGTTGTTGATGTTCGAGTAACACTTTTTGATGGTTCCTACCACGATGTTGACTCAAGTGAGATGGCATTTAAAATTGCAGGATCCAAATGTTTTAAAGATCTTGCGAAAAAGGCAAAGCCAATTCTTTT
>JACOXK010000072.1 GCA_016182335.1 Deltaproteobacteria bacterium
AAGATCAAATTTTTCACCTTCCTTAAGAACATCAAACCCAGACCCGAGTCTGATATCAATCGATACACCGTGTTTTGTGGCATTTCGCCTTGCATAAATAAGTGCTTCTTCTGAAATATCTGCCCCCACAAGGCGTGCGCCTTCGCATTCCTGAGCCAAAGATACTGAAATGATGCCACTTCCTAAACCTAACTCAAAAGAGCTCCAATTGTCTCTGCCTTTAAATATTTTAAGAGCCTCCTCTACGAGATGCTCCGTTTCAGGCCGTGGAATAAGAACGCCAGGCCCCACGTCAAAATCGAGCGACCAAAATTCACGATGCCCCGTAATATAGGCTACAGGCTCATTTTTAGCTCTTCTTTCTACTAAGAGTCGGTATTGATCGAGTTTAGAGTCATTCACGAATTCATTAAAACGAACGTATAAATCCGTTCGACTGCAACCCAAAACTGAAGCTAGGAGAATTTCACTTGAGGCTCTAGGATGAGGTATTTCTTTTTTTTCGAAATACTGTGTTGTTTTTTGAAGAAGATTTAAAACTTTCCACATCAGTCTTGTTTTTGACCTTGAATTTTAAGGGCCTCAATGATTTCAGAAATTTTTCCCTGCATTACTTGATCCAATTTCTTAAGAGTTAGCCCGATACGATGGTCGGTAACACGGTTTTGCGGAAAGTTATAAGTTCTAATTCTTTCACTGCGGTCTGCAGAACCGACTTGTTTTTTTCGTGCCAATGCCTGTTCTTTTTCCTGCTCTTCGATTTTATGTTCTAGAAGCCTTGCTCGTAAAATTTTCAAAGCCTTTGCTTTATTTTTATGTTGGCTTTTCTCATCCTGACAGGTGACGACAAGTCCAGAAGGAATGTGCGTGACCCTTACGGCTGAATCCGTTGTATTGACACTTTGCCCCCCAGGTCCACTTGAGCGAAACACATCAACTTTAAGGTCTTTAGGATTGATATCTATCTCAACCTCGTCGGCCTCAGGAAGAACGGCAACTGTGACAGTGGAAGTGTGGATCCTTCCTTGCGTCTCAGTTTCAGGAACTCGCTGTACCCTATGAACGCCGCTTTCATACTTAAGATCTCCGTACACACCCTGACCCACTAAAAGTACGATCACCTCTCTATAGCCTCCCAAATCAGAAACAGCAGAGCTTAAAACTTCATAAGACCAACCTGCACTTTCAGCATAACGTGTATAAACTTTGAAAAGGTCTGCAGAAAAAAGAGCAGCCTCTGCACCCCCCGTGCCTGCACGAATTTCAAGAATGACGTTTTTATTGTCTTTTGGGTCTTTGGGCATAATCAGGAGTTTTAGGCGTATTTGAGAGTCTTCTAATTCTTTCTTAAGTCTTAAGCTCTCCTCCATTGCTAAAGCTTTCATCTCTTCATCTGTTTCCTCATTCAAAAGATGCTCATTGTCTTCTAAGGCGTTTTTTATTTTGTCACATTCTGAGGCAAGACTTAAAATTTCTTTAAGAGCGGAAAATTCCTTGGAAAGCTTAGCATAGTGGTTTCGATCCTGAAAAACTTTTGGATCTGAAAGCAGTTTTTGTAGCTCTTCGTAACGGGATTTAAGTTCTATAATTTTAGAGTTCATGTGTTAATCCATTGTTGCGGGTCCTGCCTGCCTTCACCCCAACCGACGGCTTCGGAGCAGTAGCTCCTGCAGGCGCTCGTTGGGGACCCCTACGGCAGTCACCCGCTTCTATTTAACTTGTTTGTGTGAGCTTTCATCTAAATCACTTGAGCTAGTTTGTTTTTTAAAAGAGAAGATTCTATTGTGCGAGAAGAAGTGGAGCAAAGCAGGTTTTGAAGGGCGGCGATGGCTACTTCAATATGCTGCACGGAAGGTTCACGAGTTGTTAGTTTTTGAAAAGATAAGCCCGGTTTTGAAATAAGCCTGAGAAAAAAGCTGTTATGTTTTTCACTGAATTGAATGAGTTCATAGGAGACCCCCGCTATCGGAAGTAGAAAAAGAATTTTAAGACATATCAGCCCCAATCCAGAAGTCGATAGATTCAATAGGTGGGCGCCCATGGGCAAGAAAATCATAAAAAATAAAAGGCTAACTAAAAGAAGTAAGACAATAAAACTTGTTCCACAACGTGGATGAATTCTTGAATAGGACTGGACATTCTCAACAAATAATGTCTCTCCAGCCTCATAGGCGTGAATGACTTTATGCTCCGCCCCGTGGTACTGAAACAGAGATTTGACGTCATCCATCCGAGAAATGAAAACCAGGTAAAGCGTATAAAGGAAGAGTTTAATGAAACCGTCTAGAATTTGAAAACTAACCCCTGTAGAATCTTTAATGAGAGCGCCAGTTATGAAATGTGGAAGAAACACAAAAGCTGCTAGCACTAAAACTAAAGCACAGAGAAAAGAGCCATAAAAAGTCTTTTCCGAAAGTTGCTGGCTTTTTGTTTCTTTGAGGACAGAGGTCTTGAGCGCACACATTCCGTTGTAGACTGTCTCTAGAAAAACGATCATGCCTCTGAAAAATGCAAGCTTTCGTAAAGAAAAATTCCCTAAAATAGATTTCCAGGAAGATGTTTGAACGCAAATGTCACCATTTTCGAGCCGAACAGCTACGGACATGGCCTGTGTGGAGCACATCATGACACCGCCCAACACGGCTTGACCGCCAACTTTTTTAGGATTTTTTTTGCTTGCCATATTTTTTTAAAAATCTCTCAACGCGCCCTGCAGTATCCACGAGTTTTTGTTTGCCTGTATAAAATGGATGGCAGTTTGAGCAGATTTCAACAGCAACATTTTCTTTTGTAGCCATCGTCTCGATAACAGTTCCACAAGCGCAAGTGATAGTTGTTTTTTTAAATTCAGGGTGTGTATTTTGCTTCACCTTAAAGTACCTCCTACAGATAGTTATAAGTTTTAGGTCTTGTCATCCTGAGGGCTTTAGCCCGAAGGATCGATATTTAAGATTGCCATGCCCGCTTTTGCTGGCTCGCAATGACAGTACCAACAGAGTATATTCTATAGCTCATAAACTTTTTACTCATGACTGGCAAGGCCATATTTTTCAACCTTTTGAATAAGTCCTGAACGACTGATTCCTAACTCCCTGCATGCCTTTGATTTATTCCCCATTGCTTTTTGAAGACTATCTGAAATCATTTTTTTCTCAAGCTCTTCCAGGGCGTTTTGAAGGTTACCCTGAGATTTAAGAAGAGAAGTTACGTATTTTGCTGAATGCCCTGCTATTTTGATTGAAGCTAATTCGATTGTCCACAAAGGAGTTTCAGGATATTTTTTTATGAAGTAATATATTTCTTCCTTAAGTTCGCTCATATTGAGCGGCCACGAATAATCAAGAAATCGAGTCAGAAGAGAGGAGGAAAAATGGGAAACCGATTTTTTTCCATGAGAAAGTTTTCTAATAAAAAAATCAATAAATGACAAAATGTCCTCAGGCCGCTTTCTAAGAGGAACCAGGCGGAAGTGAACTCTTGTGAGCATGTATAATAATTCACTCCTGAGAGAAAGAGGATATGTCGATGAAGTTGCTATGATTCTGGCGCCATGCACATGTTCTTTTTGCCATTGAAGATAAGTGAGTAGTTCTTGCTGGGCTTCCTTGCTTAATTGGTCAACATCTTCGACAATGAGGGTCGCTCCATTGGAATTTTGATATTTACTGAATGTATCAAAACCTTTATCGTAGAAGTAAAGTTCTAAAGGCATTTTTTTGTGGTAATGCATTTCCAGAGCAAGAGCTTTCTTTCCAGTTCCCACTTCGCCTTCGATTAAAACTGGTGTTAGTTCAGAGCTTTGATTCTTGGCAGCCCGGAAAATACTTTGCATCATTTCATTCTTGCTGAACAAAATCCCAAAACTAGATAACTTATCGTTAACACTCTTAGAAGTAATAATCTCTTTCAATTGTCCCCCCGACATCATAAACTTGAGGGACGTGGTAGCAAGGAGTGTGCCAGGAGACAGGATTATGTAATTGTATGAAATGATTGTATTTTTTTTAGGAACTTAGATAACTCAAAAAGATGAATAAAGTTAAGTGGTTAAGCACTTCATCGAAAAAATAGAAAGCGACAGTTTAATATATTGAAATTATTATGTATTTTCATGTGTCGAGGAAGTCGACACTGTGTCAAAGAAACTATGAACTTTTATTCTTCACCCTTACGAAGCATTTTTCTTTTATCCAACCCATATTTATCAACTTTCATAATAAGTCCGGCACGGCTAATGCCTAACTCTTTTGCAAGACGAGATTTGTTCCAACCCGTACGCTTAAGCCCTTCTCGAATCATTTCTCTTTCAAGTTCTTCGAGTGCATCTTTTAATTTTCCTTGCACACGAACCCCTTGAATTTTTGTCTTTTCACCAAAATTTCGAATACGCTCAGAAAGCATCTCTACATTTATTTTTTGCTCATCACCTGAAAGAACAACCACCCTTTCAACTTCATTTTCAAGCTCCCGGACGTTTCCAGGCCAATTATAATCAAAAATCTTTTCCAAAGCCCTTTTGGTCAATATTTTTTTCTTTTCGTTTCTTTCTTTGGCAAGCTTTTCCAGAAAATGTTCTGCAAGAAGTGGAATATCTTCTTTGCGCTCACGTAAAGCTGGAACTCGAATATTAATAACATTGAGTCGATAATAAAGGTCTTCACGAAAAAGCCCTTTTTCTACCATTGTTTTAAGATCTTTGTTTGTGGCAGCTAAAATACGAACATCTACTTTTTTAGGGCTTGTAGCACCTACAGGGATAAAAGTTCCTTCCTGAATAACGCGGAGTAGCTTTACCTGCATTGAAGGTGAAGTATCGGCAATCTCATCTAGGAAGAAAGTTCCACTATCTGAGACCTCAAATAATCCCTTCTTGTCCTTTACAGCGCCCGTAAAAGATCCTTTCACGTGACCAAAGAGCTCGGAATCAAGCAAGTTTTCGTTGAAGGCAGAACAGTTTTGCGTGACAAATATTTTATCTTTTCTGCTGCTATTGTAGTGAATAGCGCGGGCGATAAGTTCTTTACCGGTTCCGTTATCCCCTTCAATCATAACTGTACTTTCACTATTTTTTATCTTGTCTAAAAGAGCATACACATCCTGCATGGGCTTACTTTTTCCGATCATGGCATCATAGCGATATCGTACCCCAAGCTCTTTATTAAGCTCTGTAATTCTTTCTTCACGCGCTGCAATTTCTGTGTGAAATGTCATAATTTCTTGAGCTACGAGGTCCACCAACTCAATAAAATGGTCAAGATCTTCCTCGTTCACAACTCTGATCTTACCCAGGGCTTCGTCAATACTTTGACCTGAAAAATTCAATTTCTTAAGATGGTCTTCAAGAATTTTCGAGTTTTTGTCTCTTGTTCCCTCACGAAAAAAACCAACAGCCAGAACAATTCCCATAAATTCTTTATCAATTAAGATGGGAACTGCCAGGCCCGCTAATCCCATATCCCAGTCGATAAACTGATACTTTTCATCAAGGTGATCCTTCATGGAAGTCGCACATCTTCTAGAGTAGTCTGCGAGGAGCTCTGAACCTCGTTCTGTTTGAAGAACAAGATTACAGACTAGGTTTTTATATTCTTTGATTTTCTCGGGATCTGTGCCGCGCAAATAACCACGATCATCAGCAAAAAATACTTCGGTATGCCACCATTTTGATAATATTTCACGCAGCTTTCGAATGACGTGAATATGCTCTAAATCATCCCAATTTATCATGATTCTAACTCCTCTTATGAATGGAATACGTTAAAGGTAAGAATAACCCCTAGCTGTATAAATTATAGTGAATTAAAAGTTGACTGTCAATTCTTGAGTGAATACAAGGTTGACACTTCCTTTAACTATTTAAAATTACTAGATAAAAAATGTATGGGGGTTCTTTATAAAACTGCTTAAGAGTCAGACATGGGTACAACTTGGATATTTTTAGGACCCTCAAATCTAAAGTCAGTTTTTGAAATCTGTGGGTCTAAACCCTTATCTTTGTGTATTCGATGTAAATCTTGATTGGTTTTAAGAGCTGAAAAAGTGATTGTTGTTATTTTTTCTGTCCGATAGACAATGTTAAGAGATTTCATAAAGTATGTTTGAGGATCATAAATAAGTTCTACTCTGTGAAGATCGGGAATCCTCTCTCGTGGGTAAAGGGCCAATGTATTCTTTCCAAACAACTGAATGTAAAAAGTGTCAAGAAGACTTAACCCCTCATTGAGAAAGAGAAGGGTAATTTTTGCCAAAAAATCACTTGGCTTTAAAAGTGAGTAATAAACAGTTTTTTCTGTGGGTTGGTAGATCCACTGTTCTGTGCCGCTAATAATCCACTTTTCTTCTCTTGATGGTGGGGTCAGAGTGTGCCAAAAAAACTTTCCCGGACGTATAGAATAAATAACACCTTGCGTTTTTATTTTTCTATTAAAAATCCTTTGATGAACCTCCTGAGTAAAATTCATTTGAAAATCGAAAAGCTCTGAGTATTTTTTCTCAAGAGATTGAACAATTTGGCGTGCTGATTTCGAAGAGGAGGACGAAGAAGCCGTTGTAGGTCTGTTTTTTTGTAGGGAGTCTTTTTGTTTTTCACTTGATGAGGCACAACCTAAATTAAAGCTGAAAACAAGCACGCCAACGGTTATTAATAAAACAAAAATTCTAATTCCTTGCATGAGGAGCCAAGAAATATCAAAAAAATGTGATTTGGGCAAAAATATTTCTTGCGTCGAAATTAAAAAAAATATATAGAGAGGAATATGTCATACGTACCTAAGGAAATGTTTTTTACAAAAGGTGTCGGTCGTCACAAAGAAAAGCTTTCTTCTTTTGAGGAAGCCCTTCGAGATGCCGGCATTGCTAATTACAATCTCGTCACAGTTTCGAGTATATTTCCCCCTCATTGCAAGGTGATTACAAGAAATGTTGGCATTGAGAAATTAAGTGCGGGCCAAATTGTGCACGTGGTCATGAGTCGAAGTGAAACCAATGAACACAGAAGATTAATTGCTTCTTCAGTGGGTGTTGCTCGTCCTGCTGATCCTTCCCAGTTTGGATATCTTTCAGAACATCACAGCTATGGAGAGACTGAAGATGAAGCTGCTGATTATGCTGAAGATTTGGCAGCCTCAATGCTTGCAACCGTTCAGGGCGTTGAATTTAATCCTGATCTAGCGTGGGATGAGAAGAAGGAAATCTTCAAAATCGATGGAAAAATTGTTCAAACGCGAAACGTCACGCAAACAGCGCTAGGTACAAAAGGGTTATGGACAACGGTCGTAACCGCTGCTGTGCTCGTCCCATAATCCTGGACGATAAATCTATCATGAACTTTGGTGGTTTAAGTGAAAGGGACTCTGTTTTTGAAAGTTCTCAGTTTGTTGTTATCTCACTTCCCTATGATGAGACGGCATCCTATCAAAAAGGAACTGTAGACGGTCCAAAAGCTATCATTGAGGCCTCTGCTCAGGTAGAGCTCTTTGATGAAGAGTTGGAGAGTGAGACTTATAAGTTAGGGATTCACACCTACCCCGCATTTGATATTTCTGGGAAACCAGAAGCCATGATCGAAAAGACACTTAATGTCTATAGGAAACTAATGAAGACGGATAAAGTTCTTGTAGGACTAGGTGGCGAGCACTCTGTCAGTTACGGACCTATCAAAGCTTATCACGAAAAATTTCCAAATCTTTCTGTACTTCAGTTTGATGCTCATGCAGATCTTCGTGATGGTTATGAAGGCGAAAAATTTAGCCATGCTGCTGTTATGAGAAGAGTCTGCGAATTGTGTCCTGTAACACAAATCGGAATTCGCAATTATTCGAAGGAAGAATATCCGCTGATTTTTGGTAAAAACAATATCAGTACTTTTCTATGGCATAAAACGCAGCCTCTTGAGAAATACCATGATGTCATATTGAATACGTTATCTGACGTTGTTTATGTAACGATCGACACCGACGGGTTTGACCCAGCTATTTTGCCAGCGACAGGTACACCCGAACCAGGTGGATTGTCTTGGAAAGATGCCACTGGACTTTTGAAGGAAGTAGCTCTTCATAAAAAAATTGTTGGTTTCGATATCGTTGAACTTATGCCACTTGAAAATAACAAAGTTTCAGATTTTACGTGTGCAAAGCTTGCCTATCGTCTAATGGGTTATTCGGCCCTAAGTTTGGGGGCTCTTTGACGGTTTGCTGAAAAAGGCTCATCCGCATCGTTACCCTCGTAGGCTCTCCTTCGACGTACCACACAAGTACGACTCAGTCGCGCCTTCTCGGGTGTCTTGCATCTGAACCTTTTTGAGCAAACTGCCAAGAAACGAGTTTTTTTAGGTATCTGTTATTACGCTTTTTAAATATTTTCCTGTGAGAGAATCTTCGCAAAGGGCTATTTGTTCCGGAGTTCCACAAGCCACCAACCTTCCACCGTGTTTTCCGCCCCCCGGTCCAAGATCAATAATATAATCGGCGCATTTTAAAACGTCGAGATTATGTTCGATGACAAGAACAGAGTGACCTTGATCGATCAGTCTATTTAGAACATAAAGTAATTTTGTGATGTCATGAAAATGAAGACCAGTTGTGGGTTCATCTAAGATGTAGAGTATGGAGTTCTTTTTCTTGGCAGAAAGCTCTGCAGCAATTTTTAGTCTTTGCGCCTCGCCACCCGAGAGAGTGGAAATATGTTGCCCCAGTTTTAAATAGTCTAGCCCTACATCGCGAAGAATAGAAAGTTTTCGAAGAAGCGGCAAAGAGTGACTAAAGAAATACAGAGCTTCAGATACAGTCATTTCTAAAACATCATCAATGTTTTTCCCTTTATATTGAACGTCAAGTATTTCTGATTTAAATTTTTTCCCATGACAAGACTCACAGACAAGCTCCATATCCTCTAGAAATTGCATATCGATCACTTGAAGACCTCTTCCATGGCAATTTTCACATCTTCCCCCGGATACATTGAAAGAAAAATGCTTTGGGCTCAGGGAAAGTCGTCTTGCATCTAAAGTTTGTGAGAAAAGGACTCGAATTTCATCATAGGCTTTTAAGTAGGTCATTGGATTAGATCTCTGCGACTGACTCAAAGGCCTTTGATCCAATAGTGATACATCATCAAGATGCGTGTGCCCCGAGATGGTCTTGAATTTTCCGATGTTACCAGGCGTAAAATGAAATATTTTTGCAAGGGTGCGATAAAGAGTATCCTGTATGAGACTTGTTTTCCCTGAACCCGAAACGCCACTGATGCACACTAGTGATTGTAATGGAATTTCAACATCAAAGTTGTGTAGATTGTGGTGACTTACACCGTTTAATTTTAAAAATTGATGAGCTGTTCTTCTTTTTTTTGGAATTGGGATTTTATTTGGATTTCTTAAATAACTAGCAGTTAAAGTATTGTGCATGTTTTGAAGAGGTCCACTGTAAACAATTTCTCCCCCTAAATGACCAGAGCCGGGTCCTAGCTCGAGTATGTTGTCAGCGGCCTCCATGACAATCTTTTCGTGCTCAACGACAAGAAGAGTGTTTCCACCGTCTCGAATTCTTTTCATAATTGTGACCAAATTTCCAACGTCAGATGGATGAAGACCAATAGTTGGTTCATCTAAAATATAAGTTGTTTCTGTAAGTTTGGACCCAAGTTGCCTAGCTAATTGAATGCGTTGATATTCACCTCCAGAGAGAGATCTACTCAGTCTGGAGAGCTCAAGATAATCTAGACCTACTTCCAAAAGGAAATCGAGTCGATTTCGGATTTGAGAAATAACGTCAGAAACTAGTTTTTGTTGCACTTGCGCAAGAGTAATTCCTATAAAAAAAGTAGATGCATCCTCTATCGTCATGGAGAGTACATCCGCAATAGATTTCTTTGAAATATGTACCCACTGAGTTTCATTTCTTAATCGACGGCCATGACAGGTAGGGCACAATACCGCGTTTTTATAGCGACTTAAGAAGACTCGAACAGCGAGTTTATATTTTTTCCTTTCCAATCTTTCAAAAAATCCAGCTAGGCCTTTAAAAATTCCATCACCGTTAAACAGAAGTTTCTTTTGTTTGTTTGTAAGATTTTGGTAGGGAACATTTGTTTTTATTTTGTGACGTTGAGCAAAATCTAGCATCTTTCGATGCAGGATTCGGTGAGAGGGTTTTGTGAAGGGGTCAATTGCTCCATCTTTTAAACTTAAGGTAGGATTCGGTACAATGAGGTCTTCGTCAATTTTAAGATGGTTTCCAAACCCGTGACAGTCCGGGCAAGCACCGTAAGGATTGTTAAATGAAAAAAAGTGCGGAGCGATTTCAGGGAACTCTAGTTTATCTTTAGAGCATGAAAAATGTAAACTAAAAGGGTGCCATTTTTGTTTTTCGACTTCGAAAATATTGACAAACCCTTCAGCCATTTCATAGCAAAGACTTAACGAATCACAGATACGACCTTTTTTTTCAGAGCTGATGCGAATTCTATCTACAAGTAGAGGTACTGATTTTATCTTGGGAAACTCCCTCATTTCTTCTATCTTAAGAA
>JACOXK010000073.1 GCA_016182335.1 Deltaproteobacteria bacterium
AATTATTCGAGAGACCCCAATCTCATCAAGTACTTCACTCTTGATGAAAAGCTTTTCAGAATTGAAAGAGATATCATGTATGACGGTCATATCGATGAAGTTGCTGAATTGATATCAATTAAAAATGTTATTGTTTGGAGCAGGGATACTAATTCCGATGGAAACTTTGATGAATATTATTTTGAGTTTCCTCTTTTCTATATTCATTTTAAAGATGTGCAGATTCCAGATGAAAATCACAGGCTCGTTGAAGATGGTTTCTTTGACCAAGTTCGAATTTTAAAAAAACAAGCAACCTCGTTATCCCTTGAGAAAAATCCTTTTGAAGAGGGGCAGTGGATTGAGGTTTTTAAAATGGAAAACCTTTCTCAATGGGACAGTGAACTATCTGAAGGTCTAAAACATCGAGCAGCATGTCTTGAACTTGAAATAAAGGACGCGCGCCAAAAAATGATTTACGTTGATTCCCAAGGACAGAAGATTCTGAATCAAAAATCTGTAGAAATTGATGATTTAGAATTGAAAAACGGTCGCTTTGATAAACATTTAGCTGAAATTTATAAAAAAAAATTGGATGCTTTGAAAGGCGAGTATGAAGATCTTATTTCTATTTCTAAAATTCATAGAATGGTGGATTCAAATCCAGAGTTTGTTTTAAATTTTTTAGAAAAACATCGTCTCAATTCGTTTTTTGAGTATATTCGAAGTGTCTATTTTGAGAAATATGATGAATTAGAAAAATTTTTTAGAGAAAAAAATCAGGCTGAACTTCTTAAAAAAACAAGAGAATATTTTTATCTACCCTCTGATGAAATTCTCAAGATAAACTTAGAAACATTTCCACATCCCAATCAATTTCCTTCTTTGCCACATTGGACCATAGCGGTTCAAAGAGAGATATTGCGGATGGTGAGATTGGAGCGTGTGAATATTTACGAGGAAAGAATGATTCGCCAGACTAGGCAAAAACCACAATTCGATGAAAAAGTTATGGTTGTGCTTGGGAGTTTCGAAACTCATTACAGGATTTTACAGGATTGGGCACTTCATTTTCCATACCAAAGAGATCTTCAAAGAGATGCAAACCGAGAATTATTTGAAAATCTCATGCGTGAGGTCGTTGGAACAGCTTACTCTATTCCTGAAGTTGAAGACAAAAGTTTTTCAATAGATGATTTTCTTTTGAAGCTTTCCAAGTCCGTGAGAGAATACAAAAATTTCATGAGGTCTTTCCCGCTTTACAATAGATTAGATGATTCAAGTCTAGAACATTTTAGAGATGATTATCGCAAAACCTGCCTGACGGTTTTCAAATCAAAAACCGTGCCAAGTTAGTATAAAATTCCATCAAATAAATCTTTTTTTTAGTTTTCTTTCCAGGTGATCCAATTCGTTTTCTTGTAATCCAACTTGACTTAATTGCAAAATTTGTGAAATCTGTTCTTCTGATGGAAGGCCTCGAATATATGGGTCAAGCTTCAGTCCAAATGTCTTCCATTGCCCATCACTATATAATGGCAAAGAAGAATATGGGTAATTCGATTGAAGTGTCCACTTATTTGCGTGTGTTGCATTTTGATACACATACCGAATGAGATGACACAAATATTCTTGAGACATAACAACTGTTGCACCGTAACGCCCGCCAAAAATATGATTGATCCGATTTGAAAGAGTATTAAAAGTTTTACTAAAGCAGCTTTGAAATCTCTGCATAAATTCTGCAAGATTATTTTCAGCGAATGAAGCGATTAAATGAAAGTGATTATTGAGTAAAATAAAATGATGTAGGTCCACATGAAGTTGTAGGGCAATGTACCTAAGAGTGTCTCGAAACATTGGAAAAACCTGAGGGAGATCAAATAAAAATTCTTTGTTATTAGTTCTGTTAAACAGATGGTAGGGATATTCTGATTGGTAAATTTTGCTTCGTATTGCCATAGTCTAATTTAATGACTGTTACACTGCAAATAGCGGGCCAATTATTTGTTCAATAGAATGGAGAGTTGGCATGGTTTTTGACTTGAAAACCGTCAGGCAGGTTTGTGGGACAGAACGAGATAACAATCCCCTCCATAGGCCCCACTTTGCTTTACACCTAAAACACCCTGTTTTTTCTGCATTTCAGAGATAATTTGACTCGTTTGATTCTCACCCAAAGTGGAGCTTAGTAAATTCTGAGCTTCATTCATTATTTTCCCAACTTCGGGGGCATCTTTTTTTTCCCAGGCTTGGAGTCCCTGTGTTGTCATTGCATTCATGCTCTCTATAAAAAGAGCATTTTTAGTAAAAAAATTGCTTGTAGATAATGCATTTAAATGTTCATGAGTTTTTAGTTTTGAACCAGAGTAATGGAGCATGAACTTAAAATTATCTGGCAGAGATGGTAGAGTGATGACCGATGGAGTTTTGTTTTCGACAAGAAGGAAAGTGGATTCTTTAACCCGGATCCCGGAGCCTACGGATTCGATCCCGAGTCCAAGCGAATGTTGGGATTTAGGTGGGGATGACAACCTCTGAATGACGGAAAACGCCTGCGCTAAGACGTCATATCCCGAAGGTAGCGTCTTGCCTTCTTCGTACGAATATTTCCAATAAAGTTCAAGAATAGTTTTTAAATCAGGCTCTTCTTTTTTTTGGAGATGATAAAGAGCTTCCAAGCACAGCAAAAACTCAGCCGATGAACTGCCAATGCCATAAGTTCCAAAGGGAGGCTGTTTGAAAGATATCTGAAAGTTCTTTAAAATATCTTGATTATCTGCAACGAGTCTTCCGGCTGGACTATTTGGGTGAAAAGGAAAAGATCGCCAAGTGGAGTGTTGCTCCCCACGCAATGACTTTGTATTGAAGGGCTTTATGAGGAGTTCAAAATGGGGTCCAAAGGTCATCATAAGAGCTGGAAAACCTTGAAGACAGGCGTATTCTCCAAAAATAAAAGCTTTCCCGGGGCAAGAGTACTTCATGGGATTTACGAATTTATGGAATTCGATCCTTCAGCTCTCATAAATTCGAGATTGCCATGCTTTGTTTCACAAATCTCGCAGTGACAGCCTACAACATGTCTTTTCACCTTCCTAAATTGATCAAGGATTTTTTTGGCCTGCTCCACTGTTTTTAAAGGGGAATATTGTAACTTATCTCGAACACATTGAATTTCGTTTTCATTTGTAGCACCAGCCGCAAGTGCCAAATTGCTCGCATGCAGTTTCATATGTCCTTGAGCAATACCTTCTTGGCAAAGAGCTCGAAGTGCTGAAAAGTTTTGAGCAAGCCCTACAGCTGCACAAATTCTAGTGAGCTCCTGCGATGTTTTAATATTTAAAATTTTCAAGGAAAGTTTTGCCAGAGGATGAGCTTTTGTCATGCCACCCACAGTGCCACAGGCAATGGGAAGAATAAGCTTTCCATGAAGTTTATCATTTTTATAGGTCCAAGAAGTTAAGGCAGTGTACTGTCCCTTCAAACTAGCATATGCATGCGCTCCAGCCTCGACAGCTCGAAAATCATTTCCAGTTGCCACAAGTAGTGCATCGATACCATTCATGATCCCCTTGTTGTGAGTCACCGCTCGATAAGGATCAAGCTGTGCAAATAAATGAGCTTCCTCAATGCTTGAAGCTAAAGAGGCTTCAATAGCTAAATCACATGTTGCCTCCACAAGTTTTGTATCTACTAAATTCGATAAAATACAAATCCCTACTTTTTCCTGTGTTAATCTCTCTAACTCTGGTTTTAAGTGTTCACAAATTTGATTAATAAGGTTAGCTCCCATGGCATCTTTCGTGTCACACAAGACATGCAATACAGCCATTTTTTTTTGATCAGGTCTTTTAAGAAAGCGGATAAGAATATCGCGAACTCCTCCACCTCTGGCCGTAAGATTAGGTACAAAAGAGTGAGATTTCTCAATCAGATTATGCTTCTCTTTTAAGATTTTTTCTTCGAAACTTTGTTGATCTTCAACTATTGGAAATTGAATTTGACCAATGCTCATATTTCCTAGAATTTGAGTTTGAAAGCCTCCGTTATGAGCAAGTAATTTAGCAGCAAAAGAAAGCGCCGCAACAACAGAGGATTCTTCAGTGACGAGTGGTACTATATAACTTTTGCCGTCAATAAGAAAATGAGGGGCTACACTGAAAGGTAATGAATAAACACCGATGACATTTTCAACAAGATGGTCTGCAAAAGTAGAATCAAGAGCTCCACTTTGAAGATCATCACAGTCCTCTTTTGAGAGAATACCTTCATCCACAAGTCGGCGTTTTCTTTCTTGAAGAGAAAGTTTTGAAAAACCTTCCCATGAGTTTGTTTTCATGATAGCACCAATGTTTACGACTCTTGCCAAAAGGGCAATATCATTTTAAGGACGATGAGTAAATGAATGTTTTTAAGTCGAAAATTAGTTGTGTATCTTCTGATTTTGTAGCCAATAAGCAACACTATTTAGGTCATTTGCAAGAACTCCACAGTCGTGAACTTGAGGTTGAACAGGGAGTCGACCCCGAAGCCAGACAGTTGCATCTTAATAGAAATAAGCTTTTAGTTCGTGATCGTATCGAAAATCTTTTAGATTCAGGAGAGCATTTTTATGAACTTTCTAAACTTGCGGCCTACGGGTTGTACGACAATGTTGCTCCCTGCTCTGGGATTGTAACGGGGATAGGTAAAGTTCAGGGAAGACATGTCATGATCGTTGCCAACGATGCAACCGTTAAGGCTGGAACATATTTTCCCCTGACTGTTAAAAAACATTTAAGAGCCCAACAGATAGCGTTAGAAAATCGTCTACCTTGTCTTTACTTGGTCGACTCGGGTGGTGCGTATCTTCCTCTTCAAAGTGATGTATTTCCTGACAGGGAACATTTTGGCAGGATTTTTTATAACCAAGCTCAAATGTCATCTCGTGGCATTGCACAGATAGCCGTTGTGATGGGTTCCTGTACGGCTGGTGGTGCTTATGTTCCAGCAATGAGTGATGAAACTATCATTGTCAAAAATCAAGGAACTATTTTTTTGGGAGGCCCTCCACTTGTGAAAGCTGCAACAGGAGAAGATGTTAGCTCTGAAGATTTAGGAGGGGCCGATTTGCATTGCAGACAATCTGGAGTCACTGATCATCTTGCTTTAGACGATCACGATGCCTTGAGATTAACTCGCAACATTGTCAGAAGGCTTAACAATACATATCGAAACCCACTTCAAAGATACGCTGTGGAAGAGCCTATGTATGATCCTGAAGAAGTTTTGGGGATTGTTCCGCAAAATCCAAAAAAACCTTTTGATGTCAGAGAAGTGATAGTCAGAATTATTGATGGCAGTCGTTTTGAAGAATTCAAACCTCATTATGGCCAAACGCTTATTTGTGGTTTTGCTTATTTATCAGGATTTCCAGTTGGCATTTTGGGTAATAACGGACCTCTTTATTCTGAGGGCTCTCTAAAGGCGGCTCATTTTATAGAATTATGTTGTCAGAGAAAGTTGCCTTTGATTTTTTTTCAAAATATTCCAGGTTTTATTGTAGGAAGTAAATATGAAGCGGAGGGCATTGCTAAGCACGGAGCTAAAATGGTGATGGCTGTTGCCAATGCTAACGTTCCAAAATTTACAGTTATTATTGGAGGCTCCTTTGGAGGGGGTAATTACGGCATGTGTGGCAGAGCTTATGACCCGCGCTTTTTATGGATGTGGCCCACCGGGCGAATTGGGGTTATGGGGGGTGAAGCCGCCGGTACTGTTCTTTCCAGTGTATACGAAGAAAAAATGAAGAGACGAGGAAAAAGCCCGGCAAAAGAAGAAATTGAAAACATGAAGAAGCCAATTTCAAAGAAAATCAATTTGGAGTCTGACGCCTATTACAGTACTGCTCGTCTTTGGGATGATGGAGTTTTAAATCCTCTTGATACTAGAAAGTATTTAAGTTTTGCTCTAGAGGTTTCTCTGAATGCCCCCATTCAACCAACTCAATTTGGCGTTTTTCGAATGTAGTATGGTTCTAGTAATCGCAGAAGTTCAGAAACGAGTTTTATATCTAACCTTAAATCGACCGGAAGTTCGAAATGCTCTGAATCATGAGCTGATTTCTCAACTTTTAAGAGAACTTAAAAAATATGAAAAAAATAAAAATATCAGCGTCATTGTTTTGAAGAGCACTGGTGATGTTTTTTGTAGTGGTGGGGATATTCAATGGCTGAAAGAATTAGGGCAAGGAAGTGCCAAGAAAAATCTTGTAGCATCCCACCATCTAGAAAGCCTTTTTTATACATTAAATATATACCCCAAACCAGTTTTAGGGATAGTTCAGGGGGCCGCTATGGGTGGGGGTTTTGGTCTTCTGAGCGTGTGTGATTACGTTATTGCTCATAGGGAGACCACCTTTAGTTTGAGTGAATTACGATTGGGGATTGTTCCCTCTGTTATCTTGCCTTACGTTCTGGCTAAAATTGGAGAATCACAGACACGAGCTTTAATGCTTACAGGACATAAATGGAAGGCAGAACAAGCCAAAGCCAGTGGGCTGGTCCATGATACTTATGAAAATTCAGACCAGTTGGAAGTCACAATGAAGGTTCTAGTTCAAGACCTTTGCAAGTCAGGTCCTCTAGCTGTGGCACAAGCAAAAACTCTTATTCAGGACGTTAAAAATCTTCATGGCAGAGAGCTTCGACATCGAGTGAGTCGAACACTAGCAGAAGTTCGGGCAACTCCTGAGGCTCAGGCTGGTCTCAAAGCTTTTTTAAATAAAAAGCTGCCACCGTGGATGTAGTTTATTTTGTCATTTAAGAGGGCAGTTTTTTTTTGAAACTTCTTGTCGTTTTTCCTCCATATGCTATAAAGTTTTTGATTCAGTTCTATAAGGGAGGAGTAGAAAAGTGGCCCAAAAAATTGTTAACGATTTTAGCGTTAGAATTGCTACTGCTAATGGTACTGGCAGCCAATCGGCAAACAGTACTTTTTTTAAGGCGTTGTTTAGAATGGGTGTGTGCGCTAGTGCTAAAAACCTTTTCCCATCGAATATCAAGGGTCTTCCTACTTGGTTTCAAATTCGAGCCAGTCGCCACGGCTATTCAGCTCTGAAGAAACATTCAGAAATTAATATTCTTGTTAATAAAGATACTTATAAGAAAGACCATGAAGATGCGGCACCTCATTCAATTGTTATTTATGATAGTGCCATCATGCCTGAGCAAGATTTTAATCGAAGAGATTTAACATATTATCCGATTCCACTGACTAAAATAGCAACTGAGAGTTTTGATAATGCAAGAATTCGTGTTCTTCTTAAAAACATTGTTTATCTGGGTGTTGTTGTAGAACTTTTCAAATTGGATCAAGAAATAACCGAAGGTGTTATTCGAGACACTTTTTCTCACAAACCCAAAGTTGTTGAATCGAACCTAAAGGCTCTTCATATTGGCATCGACTATGTCAAAAATAATGTTCCCAAAAGGGACTCCTATTACTATGAGAAAGAAAATACAGGGCGAAATAATAAGAAAGTTGTGATGGAAGGTAATGCAGCAACGGGTCTTGGATTTGTGTATGGTGGTGTCACCGTGATGGGTTGGTATCCTATTACTCCATCGAGTTCTTTAGCTGAAAGTGTGATTAAGTATTGTGAACAGTATCGTGTTGATTCACAAGGCCAAAATCGCTTTGCGATCATCCAGGGAGAAGACGAAATGGCTTCTTTAGGAATTGTCGTTGGGGCCGGTTGGGCCGGTGCGCGGGCAATGACGTGTACATCAGGGCCTGGTATTTCCCTGATGAGTGAAATTGCAGGCCTTGCCTATTATGCAGAAATCCCAGTTGTCATTGCCAATGTACAGCGAGTAGGCCCTAGTACGGGGTTGCCTACAAGAACTCAGCAGTCAGATATTGGTATGGTGGCTAATCTTTCTCACGGAGATACAAAGCATATTATGCTTTTCCCCGCCAACCCGAAGGAGTGTTTTGAATTTGCTAATGAGTCGTTTGATATTGCGGAGCAACTTCAGACTCCTGTTTTTCTTATGTCAGATTTAGATTTAGGAATGAATCAATGGGTTTGTGATGAATTTGATTATCCTGATAAACCTTATAATCGTGGCAAAGTTGTGACTGAACACGATTTAAAAGAGATGGAAACATTTCGACGTTATTTTGCAGGGGATGAAGATCAGGGAATTCCAAGCCGTACCTTACCTGGAACAAATCATCCGCTAGCCAGTTATTTTACACGTGGGTCTGGTCATGATGAGGATGCCAGGTACACGGAAGATGCTCATGTTTATTGGCGCAATATGAAAAGACTGCTCAAAAAGTTTGAGAGTTCTACGCAATGGCTTCCTAAACCTGTTGTTGAAGGTCAGAAAGGAGCACGAATTGGATTTGTTGCTGTGGGAACTTCTCATGATGCTGTCGTAGAAAGTAGGGATCAACTATCCCAATCGGGAATTAAAACAAAGTATTTAAGGTTGAGGTCCTATCCTTTTCATTCTGACCTTCATGAATTTATTGACTCATGTGACCAAGTCATTGTTGTGGACCAAAACAGAGATGCTCAGCTCAAGGAATTAATCCAGCTATCGGTTGCCAATTCAGAACCAAAATTATTATCTCTTGCTTATTCTGATGGGCTTCCCCTCAATGCAGAGCTCTTAACTCAAAAAACAAAGGAGCTATTAAATCGTGAGTGATGTACAAGCTGTGAAACCTGTTGCTCCTAGGACGGATGTCAATAAAATTGGACTCACTAAAAATGATTACAAGGGTGTACCATCCACGATGTGTCCTGGGTGTGGGCATGATTCTATTTCGCAAGGTATTATTTCTACTTTTTATGAATTAGGAATTCCTCCTTATCAAGTAGTTAAATTAAGTGGTATTGGGTGCTCAAGCAAAACTCCTGCTTACTTTCTTCATCCATCGCATGGTTTTAATGCTGTGCATGGCAGAATGCCATCGGTAGCTACGGGTGCCAACGTAGCCAATAGAAATCTCATTGTGTTCGGCGTGAGTGGCGATGGAGATTCGGCCAGTATTGGTATTGGACAAATGATTCATGCCATTCGTCGTAATACGAATATGGTTTATGTTGTGGAAAATAATGGAACGTATGGGCTTACGAAAGGTCAGTTTTCAGCAACGTCGGATACAGGAGTTCCAGATCATTGGGGTGTTAAGAATGATCAAACAGCTATTGATTTACCCATGTTAGCTATTATCTCTGGATGCTCCTTTGTCGGACGTGCTTTTTCTGGTGATAGAAAACAGATGGTGCCACTTCTCAAAGCTGCCTTAGCACATGAAGGTTGTGCTTTTATTGATATTATGAGTCCTTGTGTCACTTTTAATGATCACCCGGGCAGTACTAAAAGCTACGAGTATGTAAAAGAGCACGATGAAAAATTACACGATATTGATTTTATCGAAGAAAAATCTGAAATTAAAATTGATTATGATGAGGGAAGTATTCGAAAGGTTACTTTACATGATGGATCTATCATAACATTAAAAAAACTAGATACCGTGGATTATGACCCATCCAACAAAGTGAATGCTTTAAAAACTTTGGAGGAAGCTTATCAGAAAATGGAAATTGTCACGGGGTTGATTTATTTTAATGAATCAAGAAAAGACCTTGTGTCTCATTTGAAACTACCTAAGAAGCCATTGATTGAATTTGGTGAGAAAGATCTTCGTCCTTCTCAACAGGCTCTTGGCGAATTAATGAAATCGTTGAAGTAAACTACTCCTTCGAAAACAGGCCGATGGGCAAAAATCTACCTGTTCTTTCCATATAGGATTCATATTCACGTGGATATTTTTGTAAGAGAAATTGTTCTTCTAAGGTTGCCTCCGTTACAAATCCCATAAAGCAGCAGAGAACAAGCAAAAACGATAGAAAATTAGGTACAATCAAGAGCGAACCAAACAGGCACAAGAAAGCCCCTGTGTATAAAGGGTGGCGAACGTATTTATAAAATCCTACTTGAACGAGGGGGCCTGGGGTTTCTTCGTCCACTCCGATTCTCCATGATTGTCCTAAAATGAACATTGATAATCCAGCAATCATAAGACCTATAATAAAAAAAGCGTAACCCAGGGGCTCAAAAATAAAGTAAGCAGAATAAAGAGAGGGTATTACATCAAAAATAAAATTTCGAGAGGGCCCAAAACAATAGAGAAACAAATGCCCCC
>JACOXK010000074.1 GCA_016182335.1 Deltaproteobacteria bacterium
CATGCAAAATTAGCTCAATCTTATCAAGGGCAGTGTCTTGCCTGCCATGTTGATTATAAAAAACTCATGCCAAATATGTCTAGCGGCTGTTTTGATTGTCACGATGAGAGAATGGAACTCAAAGCGAAGTGGGAAACCCCTTAGCGGCCTAAGGGGGGGCTACCTCGTTTAATTGAAACATTCCTACTTTTTTCCACTGAGTTGGGATTTCGCGGATTCCACTACCTACTTCCTTAACAATATCTTCCAGTTTAGATTTTACTTTATAGAATGTTCCGTCGAAAATATCTTCACCCTTGTTTGCAACACCCACAAAATACCATTTATGCGGTGGCCCATCGAGTTTAAAAACGACTATGACTTGGTTAAGATCAGCAGCTTCGATTCGAAAAAACTCCTGTTCTTTCGACTGGTAATTGTCCTTGCCTTTCACTTCTTCATCAAGTTTGAGGTTAACAAGGGACATTTTATCGCTTCCAAAGAGAAGGGACATTTCGCCACTGATGGGTTTGTTATGCATGATTTTAGGTTCCAACAGAAATTTTCCAGACCAGAAAGTAGTGTAAGTCTCTTCAATGCAGACAGGGGTGCCTACATCTGTTGGAGTTTCCTGTGGTCTTTCTTGTGCTTCAAATTTAAGCAGTTTAACTTGATCTCCCTCATAGAAAAAAGTGGTGTTTCCATAGGCGCTTATTTCTTCTGTTGAGTTCAAATGAAAGAAAAAATCTCCTGTGCAGACAAGCTTGCTACTGATTCCAAAAGCAGCCTGACTACCGATGAGTAGAGACACTGCAGCGAAAATGAAAAGTTTTATTCTCATAGGATACCTCCCTTTTGTGAATGCCTTATAATATCACTGTAACTGGGGTGACTTCATCTCTTATATGACATGGGTCATAAAAAAATGATTTTTGTATGTTGCTACTTTCTAAAATGATAATATGTGTTAGATTACGGTCGCCTATGATGAGAATGCTCGTAGCTCTATTGTTGGTTACTTCCTGTACAAAAATAACAGAACCTAACACTCCTTTGCAGGTTCGACAGCAAAAGAATAATAACGCCTCCGTTCTTAAAACAATGAGTGATTTTATGGTGAATGACCATAAAGAAAATCATGGTAAAATTTTTTATGAAAACTCTGGAGTGTGCAAAGCCTGTCATGGTCAAGATCTTAGAGGTGGGGATAGGGCAAAGACTGCTTGTAATTCCTGTCATGCACAGTTCCCACATCCACCAGGATTTGCTCTTCATGGGAAGGCCTTTGCCCAACCTAACCAGGATTGCTATCGGTGTCACGGAGCCAATTATTTAGGGGGTGGGTCCAAGATTTCTTGCAAAGAGTGCCACGATAAACAGAATTTTCCTTGGCCCCACACGGTTGAGTTTAAAAAAACAGATCTTCACGGACAACAATATGCCCAGAATAAGGACCAGTGTGCACAGTGTCATGGAAGCGGTTTTCTTGGTTCTTGGACGAATATTTCATGTCAGAGTTGTCACCAGTATCCACATGCCGATGGGTGGGCATTACCCACAAATCACGGGACAGCCTATTTGAAAGATTCTGGCCCGTCGTCTTTGTGTCTTGTTCGGTGTCATAGTAAGGAACAATTTCAACAGCGTCATGATGTGACCTGTCAGTCTTGTCACGTTATCATTCCCCACGGTGAAGCATTTGTTAAGGATATGGCCCATAAGGAGCTTGCGTCGAGCCAGACTGGAAAGTGCACCCACTGCCATACTGATTTGGTCCGTCTCATGCCCAATTTTAAAAACGGATGTAAAGACTGCCACTCTGATAAGGATACTGTTCCTCATTTTGATTGGCGGGAATCTGAATGAAGGCGCATTGGCGTAGTATTTTTTTTCTATTGATTTTATTTTTTTGGGGAGCTTCGCAGCTTCATTCTTCACCACAAAAAACTCCACCCCTCAATACAAAAAATATGGATTATCGATCCTGTGGCACGATAGGCTGCCACGATAATTTAGAAAATAAAAAATTTGTTCATGGACCAGTAAAAGCTGATGGTTGCCACTTGTGCCATACTCCGACTCCGGGTCAGCATAAATTTACTTTATACAGTGAGGAAAATAAACTTTGTTTGCAGTGCCACGAGGAATTTCAAAGTATTAAGAACCTAAAAAGAGGAAAGAAACTTACAATTGTGACTGAACAGAAAGAATTCCAGTCGCACCCACTAGACTTTTTGCCTGTTCCCTCCAAAAAAAAAAATCAACCTCTGTGTCTTCACTGTCATGATCCGCACCAATCCGATACCCAGGGGCTTGTGAAGTTAGAGGGAGGCGATACTCATATTTCGTCTCTGTGTTTGCGTTGTCACCAGAAGATTAACCCAAAGAATTCTCATCCCATGCAGGCAAAGTCGTGTCTGGGTTGCCACAGCTTTCATAAAAGCAAGCCAGGAACAGCGCTGCTTAAGTTTCCAAAAACAAAACTGGAAGGCTGTCTTGATTGTCATCAGAACATACAAACAGTTCTTAAGGGTAAACATAAAGACGTCACATGGAGTGTGGCTCAGCCTAAGCAAGCACAAAAATCGAAGGCCTGTCTGGTGTGTCACAGTGTTCATGCTAGTGCCACAGCAGGAAGTTTGCTTGTAAAAGGTTCTATCAATGAGCTTTGTATGTCGTGCCACAAAAATAACGACGTCAAAGATATTGTGCAGATTAAACACATGTTCAAGCATCGTTTATTTTTATTTTCTTCTGTTCCTGGGCAAAAACCAGGAGAGGAAGTTAAGCCGAGGTTTTTTACGAAACAGGCTCAAAAGGCTCCAAGCTTCGATGACTCTTTCGAATTATCCTGTGCCACGTGTCATGATCCCCATAGTGCACCTGTTCCAAGTAAAGGAAAAGCTTTGGGTGCTTTTTTATTAAACCCGGGACAGCAGGTAAAATTTTGTGCTTCATGTCACGGAAAAGAGGCACAAACATTATTTAGGAACTTTCATAATTATGGAAACTAAAGTCTTCCAGATCACATTCATATTCATTTTTTGTTGTGCTCTGATGATGGTGGCGTGTCAAAAGAAAAAAGTTGAAATGCAGCAACCCTTCATAGCTTTTCCAGCAAAAATTAGTCTTAAACCCAGGCCATTGCCTAAAGATCATGATCGGTGTCATTTATGTCATTTGAAAAAGTATAAAGTTTTTGTTCCTAAACCTAAAAAAACGAGCCGAAATCACCAGAAGCTTTCACTGAAGCATGGCACTTTGGACGTATCTTGTAATCACTGTCATGATATGAACAACTCTAATTATTTAAGATCTACGACCTATGCTCCTGCAGGTTTTGAAAATTCTTCCGGAGTGTGTAAACAATGTCATGTTATCAAAGTAAGGGATTGGCAGAAGGGTCTACATGGACGAAGGACTGGTGGTTGGAATAGGGATAAACTTCAGTATCAATGTGTCGATTGCCACAATCCGCATGATGTAGAATTTAAAAAGATGCAAGCAATACCTCATCCAAATAAACCCAGGCACCCCAAAAGCATTCTCGATTAGCCTAGCCCCAGTTTAGCTGTTAGTCGAAATAATAAAAAAAACTTGGAACCGTGTTCAACTCTTCTTTTAATACCAAGACCGTTTTTGTCTTTAAGATCTTATAAACTTCACTTTCAGGGTCTAAAATATTACCAAACTTACGAGCGCCCGTTGGGCAAGCCTCCAAACAGGCCGGATACTGCCCCTTCCTGGTTCTATGTAAACAGAACGTGCACTTTTCCATAACGCCACGAGGTCTGATCCGATTACTCAGATAACTTTGGTTAGGGTTTATCTCTTCTTTTGGAACCGTAGGTGTAGCAAAATTAAAGTGTCGTGCCTCATAAGGGCACGCTACTTGGCAGTAGCGGCAGCCTATGCACCAATCATAATCTACGACGACAATGCCATCGCTTTCCTTCCATGTTGCTTGCACTGGACAAACTTTCACACAAGGTGGGTTATCACACTGCATGCATTGTACAGGAAGATAAAATTTTCCATCGTTCGGTACCGACTCACCTTCATAATATCGATTTGATTTTTCAAGATTCAATGTGTTGGTATCAAGCTCTAAAACTTTGATGTATTGCATTTGTGGGTCTCGACTTAAATTGTTTTCTTTAACACAAGCTTCCACACACTTACGGTTTCCATTGCAGAGTGAAAGATTAAGGCAGTAAACAAATTTAACGCCAGGAATTGGCTTTGGATCATCAACAGTAACATCAGCATCGTAGTCTCTCTTAATCTCTCGCCGAATTCTTCCAAAAACAGATTCTTTTTGTTCAGCAGTCATATCAGTATAATGATTTTGTAGAAATTTCATGACGGTGTCTTTTTTAACGCTTGTTTTTGATGCCGCCATCACTGCCGTTGCAGTTCCAGAAAAGAACATACCTTTTATAAAACTTCTTCTTGTAATACCGCCGGATGTATAGTGTCCAATGGCTTTCTTAAGCTTTGACATCCAGTTCTTGTCTGCACCGCTTAGAGCACTATTTTTCACGCAATCTCCTTTTAGGGGGTGGTAACGCCCTATATTGTGGAAAAGTTGGATGGTGTGGATTGTGACACTCTACACAAGAAAGTCTCTCTGCATCGAATTTCCAGGACCCCCTTTGAGCGCCGTGGAGTCCTTCCCTCCAATCTGCCGCTTCAATTCCGTGGCACTGAGAACATAATTGAGCACTTTGATCATAGTTTATACTTTGGCCCTCCAGTAAATGAAGTTCGTTGGAACTGCGGTTATTGTGGCACAAATAACAGTTTGTAACTTCTGGCATGTGTTTCAATATTAATGTTTTATGATTTTCAGGTTGTCTACTCTTGATGTCAGGCTTTAAGTTGCGAGAAAGAGTAGCCCGATGACATTGTGTACAGGGATAATTGTGCAGAACTGGGCTGCGTTTGCGAATCGTAATTTCACGTCCAATGGCACAGAAGGAGAAAATCATAATGAAGAATATTACCAACGATGACAGTCTGTACATACATTCCTCAACATTGCAGCCGGTGCCTGTTTTCTAATCAATCCCTCTGGTAGGGAGTGGGTTGTTCGTTTTAATCTTATGAATTCAGGATCTTCTCGCATGGCTTCAATCTTAGAGTCGCTGAATTCTTTTATTGATTTGGGAGTGTGTGGAGGTAAAGAAGCCCGATGGGGTAGATGGCAGTTGATGCACGTAACTGTTTTCACTAGAAGACCTTCATGCTCAATAATACCGCTGTGTGGACGTTTGTTGTGACAGGAAATGCATCTCTCACTAATGTTCGACCTTGTCATGAGTTGATTGTCTCCCTGTGTGTGACAGACTTTGCATTCCTGATGTTGGGCAAGCGATATTTTTTTAAGCGGCATTGTTTCTGTGCCATGAGGATCTAATCTCTCGAGTTTAGGTTCTGCTGCAGAGAGCATAACAAAGGGAAGATACAGT
Source organism: Deltaproteobacteria bacterium (assembly GCA_016182335.1). Lineage (GTDB taxonomy): Bacteria > Bdellovibrionota > JACOXK01 > JACOXK01 > JACOXK01 > JACOXK01. The sequence goes on from JACOXK010000074.1 coordinate 5,451, forward strand.
AGTAAAGTCTTCATAATCTATTGCACTCCATTGTTAAGGTGGCACAAACTGCAAATCGTAATCCCATGTATTCTTACTAAATCAGGAGCCGAACTAAATAGCGGGTCTCCATAGTGATCGACACGGTGAATGTTTTCCTTCACATGGCAGCGAAAACACTGACTTTGCGTCCATCCGTGAGGGTGATTTTGTGCCGTCAAAATAATGTTTGAATTGTCATAAAACTCATGCTGACGTTCATTGCCACACCCAGGGATAAACTGAAGAGAGCAACTCACACTTAAAATGAGAAGCAATTTCATTTTCGTTCTCCAAAATGGCAATCCTGACAAAAAGATGCTCTTTTGTGACACACCACACAGGATTGAGGATCTGATCTGGCTTTCACAGAATGTGCATAACGATAGTTTGCCGGGTGCACATGAGGGTTTACAAGATCGAGACGGGCGTGGCACTGATCACATGTTTGGGGAGAGTGACACTTTGTGCAGAGCATACCTTGAACTTGAGCAAACTTTCCATGTCGTTTATCCCAATCTAGCAAGTGATTCGATGGCTTGAGCTGAAATGCCTGCTGATGGCATGTTCCACAATACTGAGGCCTGGGCGGAGAATTCTTAGAAAAGTGACACCTATGACAGGCGTGTTTTGGGACATCCAAGAATCTTTCATTAACAGGTCTTCCTAAAGGGCCTGGAGCTTTGCTTTTAACCGTAAAATCATGACATTCATAACAATGAAGGTCTAATTTTTTAAACATGTTTGCATGTTTCCCGTGAGAAAAAAGCTGCTTTAGAGGAGCTTTTAACTTTGAGCCCTGTACAAAATTGCACGGAAATGTGAAGAACAATAAAATAGAGATAAATATTTTATAGATAATACGTAACATTAACAACCGCCTTTGCATCAATATCAAAAATATGATTTCTCTCAATTTCTCCTAAAAGCTTCAGAGATAATCTTGTAGACAGTGGGAAGAGGATGTTTGCTCTGGAATGAAAAGCCCACATTTGAATACTATTTAATTTTTCTATCCGTTCAGCACCCACTTCAAATTGAAGTGGAAGTGTTCGAAAAATTGTTTTTTTAAAATCAAGACTTGAATACCACGTGTGCCCTCCATAAGAACTTAGGTAGCCCCCCGTAACATTGATCGCAAAAAAATCTTTAGGATGCCAAGAGGCAATAAACCTCTCATGCAACCCCTCTTCATCTTTTTTTGCAGGAGAGTCGTACAGTAATAATTGAGATGTGAGTTGGAAATGAGTTGTTTCATGGGGTAGTAAGTTCAACGAAAAACCATAAGTTTTTTGGGCTGAAGTTGCAAATAAAGAATAAATCAGTTCTGCGTCATCCACCATGAGGTGATTTCTCTTTTGAGAGGCAAAGTTGAGTGTTATTTGAAAAGGTGACCAAGGAGAAAATTGAAAATCAGCTGAAGTTTGCTCAATATCTCTTTCTTCTAGATTCATTTGGGCTTTCGCAAGTATGGAAGGCTTCCAGAACAATGAATCCCAACTTTTTGCGATAGCAGCATGTGTTAAATGCAGAGTTTCTTTATCTTCTCTTACATTCATGAAATACCCTAGACGACCCGTAAAAAAAGAAAAATCTTGAAATGCAGAAAGGCCATAGAGTTGATTGTCAAAACTAAAACTAAGCTGTTCAACACTGTGTAACGCTCCTCCAGTCAGTACAATACCCCCATTTTCAGACCAGTTCAGATATGTTGCCATCCCATCTAAAAGACCTACTTCAAAACCATCGGCGATAAATTGACGCCCTAATTGAATTTTCGAGATTTCAAAAAGCGGAATTGTAGTTGAGGCATGATAAATATAGAAGCGCCACGTTTCATAAACAGCGTCGTTGTTAACACCTACATCCACAGCCGTTGTGATATCATTGTGGGAGGTCGTGTTTAAGTTCCAGTATAAGTAAACTGGGAAGTGAGATGATTTTTCATTATCCTGATAATAGCCAAATGAGGCTGATGTTTCACTTGTATAGTAAGCTTGTGTTGTTGTTATTATGATAAAGATGATAAAGAAAAAAAAAGACAGCGCTAAATATTTTTTATTCATACTGATGCCGGCCGAATCGTAGTCATTTTTTTGACAATCAGATATGATTTATATCATATATTGACTAACACGTTTCTGGTATTTTCGCGGCTGAGGTTTTTGATGTCAACCTATATAAGATTTTGGATTCGAATGTTTTCTTATGCCCTCAAGGGCGACTCCTTTTATTATCTGTGGGTCCTCTTACTTCTTTCTTTATCAGTGGGTGGGGTTATTGCTTACAGTCATCAGCTTTCACAAGGGTTTATTGTGACAAACATGTCCAATCACGTGAGCTGGGGTGCCTACATAGCTAATTTTACATATCTTGTCGGTATTGCTGCAGCGGCTGTACTTTTGGTTTTGCCTACTTATGTTCATGGAAATAAAGATATCAAAGAAGTTGTTCTTATCGGAGAATTGCTGGCCCTCTGTGCCATTATCATGTGTCTGCTTTTCATTCTTGTAGATTTGGGCAGACCTGATCATTTTTGGCACATCATACCTTTTGTTGGAAAGCTTAATTTTCCAACTTCTATTCTGGCATGGGACGTTGTTGTCTTAAATGGTTACTTGGTTATCAATTTATTTATTCCAGGATATTTGCTTTATAAAGAATACCTAGGTCAGGAGCCAAGTAAGAAACTTTATTTGCCTTTTATTTATATTTCTATTGTTTGGGCCATAAGCATTCACACGGTGACAGCATTTCTCTATGTTGGATTCGGTGGCAAGCCCTATTGGAATTCAGCTATTTTGGCCCCGCGTTTTCTTATTAGTGCCTTTACGTGTGGACCAGCGCTTCTTATTCTTCTTTTTCAGGTGCTCTCAAAGTTTACTTCTTTGGAAGTGAAAAGTTCTGTTTTTAAATATCTTAAGTCTATTATGATTTACGCTTTGATTTCCAATCTTTTTCTCTTGGGATGTGAATTATATAAGGAATTTTATACCGATAGTTTACATACAGCCTCAGTTAAGTATTTATTTTTTGGACTTCACGGGCACAATATGTTGGTTCCCTACATTCGCACAGGGCTTGCCTTAGAGGGTATAGCCTTGTTTATCATTCTTGTTCCCAGGTTACGAAATACTTTATTCTTATTAAATACAGCATGTTTCTTTATTATTATTGGAATATGGATTGAGAAGGGGATGGGGCTTCTCATTCCAGGATTTATTCCTTCAGCGTTGGGAGATATTGTTGAGTACACGCCTTCTAAAATTGAATTTTTCGTGTGTCTTGGGGTGTGGTCTTTCGGCGCTCTTATCTTTACGGTCATTTCAAAAGTGGCCATCGCCATACAAACCGGAAAGCTACGATACGAGCCAGTTTTTAAGTAAAAAACAAAAAATATAATAATATCAATAACTTTGCCAAGTCACACTTTCTCTTGTGATATAATGGGGTCATACCCAACAAGGAAAACTATGCGTTATCTGCGACATCTTTTACTTGCTTTTGTGATTGTGTCTTGCGGCGGAGACCAGCAAGTGGAGTCTCCATCAACGGCCTCCATCCAAATCTCATCTCTTACCCGATTTGTGTGCTCTACCAATTGTTTAAATGTTAGAGATTTTGGTGCTTTTGGTGATGGTAGGTCTCATGTGCTTTCGCAACAGGATATCACTCAGTATGGTTGGAATGGAAAATATCAAAAGGGTGATGAGTGGGATACTGTAGCAATATCTGAGGCCCATGAACAAGCTGTTGCTGGCATGACTGTCTATGTGCCAACGGGAACTTATTTGATTTGGAGAAAAGATTTTGGTGCTTCAATAAAAGTGAATAAGGGCTTTGACTTAAAGTCTGGAGTAGCACTTCTTGGTGACAGAAGTGTTCTGATTCATCCTCAAGCGCCCAGCATGCTTTATCTTAAATACGAATATCCACGAAGTTATTCCAATATTATCATTGAAGGTTTCATTTTTACTCACATGGGTCTCGATTTTGATGGTTCTTGGCACAACATGGCCGTTCGCAACCTGACCCTTAAGAATTGTGAGTTCCTTAATGGGCTCAACCCAAGTGCCGTAACAACATCAAAGATGCCGCATGTTGCAGTTGCTTATGCTAATAATTTTACGATCGAAAACTGCCGATTTGTTCGCGACAGTGGTTACATCGGTCGCGGAATTACAATTTATAAAAGTCATGACGTTACGATTCGTGGCAATTCTTTTGATAACTCGCAAAATCAAGGAGGCTTTTTCGTAACTGCGATAAACGTCAATGGTACTCGAGTGAGATTTCAATCCGGAACACAATCAACAGACCCGCAGCTTCCCATTCTTGAATCTTCTGGAAAGGCTTCGATTCTTGATGACGATTGGAATAAGAATATTGTCATCGAAAATAATAACCTTAATAGATCGAGTGCCGGATCTTTTCTTCAAGATCAGGGAATTTATACCTGGGGTTTTGATGGTTTGGTAATTCGTAATAATGTCATTAATGGATGGGGTTATTTCTCTGGTCTTGGAGCTATAAAAGTCAGGGATGGTCAAAATGCCCTGATAGAATCAAA
>JACOXK010000075.1 GCA_016182335.1 Deltaproteobacteria bacterium
AAGCTCACTAGGTAGAGCCCATTTAAAACTTCTCTATCGAAATCTCTAAAAAGCTGTCCAACGCTGCCCAAGTTGAGCCAAGGAACAGCACTCGGATCAATATTGTGTAGAACTAACAACATCGCAAGAAAGCCTATGCCTACTCTAAGAATAAGTCCCACTGAAATGACAGTAATCAAAGTCGATCGATACATAGGTGCTACAGAAGATAAAAAAAGAATGATGAGACTTAAGAGAGAAAATAGCATGAGAAATATAGGTTTGAAAAAAATGAGGCACCCCAGTATCATTCCTAATAAAATGAATTTAATGTATTTGTAATTCATTATCCGTAGAGAAGTGATAAACAAAAATAAGTAACTCCTGCAGAGAGCACTAAGAGAGAGCTTAGTTTGAAAGGTTGCAAAGTAAGGTCTCTTTTTAAATTCTTGATGTGCATCGCAAAAAAACTTGTTTTGCACAAGCCCACTATTTTTTTAAGAAGATGGACAAAAAAAGAGTTTATCATGGTAATACTATTTGCACAGTGTTCTTGAAATTCAGATCCGTCACCATACAGGAAAGTTCATATTGGTCCGTTTTGAAATCGAGAAGTTGTTTGGGCTTTACAAGATACTTTTTATTTTTGTAGAAAGGGTAACTATTATGCTTAAAAACTGTAAGATTTAATACAGCTGGTATTTGACTTAAGTTTTCGGGAGAGACCAGGGGCAGATAATAGATGTAAGTATGACGACCAAACCGTTGTATTTCTGTATAAGGTTGTGGTTTTTTTAATAAAACGATCTCCCCAATAACTTCTCCAGTTTCATTCTTTTCCACATCACCAATCGCCATTTTTTTCAATAATTCAGAGTTAACTTTCAAAAATAAACATGGGATTTGTACTTGATAGAACGTAACTGCACTCGAACCCATGAGAATTCCCAGCGATGTTTGATGGGCTTTCATATACATTTTATATCCAAAATAAAACATGGGAATTAAAAAAAAGACATTGAGAATAATAAGGACATCAAGAATATTAAGTTTTTTGAGAAACTTTGCTCTTGAATAAACAGTCTTAAGATTCATCTTCAGATAATGGATTATGATAAATGAATAAGTATTTTTCAAGTGGCGAGTCGCAGAATCTCGGATGATATTCTTTTGTGTACTGATCCATCGATTTCTCCCATGTAATTTTTAAGAAATATTTCTTGCCTTCGTTTGAGTCCGGATGCGGCTAAATGTCCTCTCATGAGCTTTTCCATAATGACAGCAAGTCCCTCAGGAGTGTAGGCAGCAAAAGTGGCACCTGATCCACCATAGTCTACTCGATCTTTCCTTTTTGTTAGATTATAAGTAATGATGGGCTTGTGAAAGATCATGGCCTCCAAAGCAACAGTGGAGTCAAGTGTAATCAGTGCATCACAATAATAAAGAACATCAAAAATATTTATTTGTTTTATAGCTGCCGCTGCAACTGGCAAGACTTGCTTTATGAGATCGATATAGGGTGATATATCTTCCTGAGGGTCTGCTTTAATCAGGCACTGTACATGGGGGTATTTTTTTATAATACTGAGTATATCGAGCGCTTTGGTATAGAAAAGATCGTCAGTCCAAAATGAAGAAAATTTGTTAATTTGTTGAGGGGCGAACAGAATCGTTCGTTTTGACGGGTCTAGTGCAAGTTTTTCAAAAAGAGAGTTTTTTGACATCTTTGGTTTCCAGTGGATCATAGAATCCATTTTATAATTTCCTACAATGGTGATTTTTGAAGGTGAACAGCCATAGTTTTCAAACCAATTCGCCGATGCTTTTCCCCAGGCCATAAAATGTGAAGCTAATAGATGATGATGGCCATTACTTTCTGCGAGGATGCCATGCTGCATCCACAAAGATGGAATATGAAGCGTTCGTGCTACTAAGATGAGAGTTCTTTCCCATTCCTTATGGTCATTTCGAAGAAAGATGAGATTGATGTTATTTTTTATTAATAAGTCTTTAATGAGATCAACATTGCTTACAATTCGAGGAAAAACTTCTAAAAAGAAATGACGCAGTTCAGGATGGAGCCAATTCCACAGAGAGATATTTTTGTAAGTAAATAGCTTTTGAAAATTTGTATCTATTGACACTTCCTTCCAAAGTTCATGATAACGAAGCCATTTTATTGAATGAGTGCGTTTCTTTGAAGTGTAAAGTGAAAAAGAGGGTCGACCTGATATGAAACCTTTGAGTCTCATCCAGAACCCTTTTTCTAATAAAATGGGAATCATATGGATGTCTGGAATCTTTTCTTGAAGCGACATCTGAAGCCTTGAGTCAATGGCAACTCTCTTTTTAAAGTTGGTTTTTGTTTTTGATAGGTTATTGGTAGTTCGTGTATCCAAGTAAGCACTTAGCATCTGGGAGAGATGTGATTTTATCTTCTTGAAATAGTGATGATCTTGATAAAGAGAAATTCCAAGAAATCGATGGGGGCGTTTTTTTGAATAATCTTGAGCAATGCTTATTAATTCGCGAGTGTCTTCGATCACGATAATGTTTTTAAAAGGCTTCGACTCAAGACATGTTTTAAGGACGTGAAGATTCTTTATTCGGGGGGTTAAGTATTTTTGAAATTCATATTCTGTCATTTTTCCCAGAGCCATTCCCTGATAGAGAGAAATATCTTTGTAGAGATGCCAGGAAATGCTCAAGTGTTTAAAAACATAATCATCAATGTCGATGTAATCCTGCTCTGATAAATAATCTTCAGATAATTTTATATTGAGTGGAGTGTCAGAAAGTGACGCTGGAATTCTTATATTAAATAGTACGATGAGGTGATTGATAGAAGAGGTGATTATTACTTCTTGAAGGCATTGAGCAACGGGCCGAAAGTCTCCCTTTATATTAATGAGAAAAAGAGTGTCAGTTTTTGTTTTTAGAAATTTCTTGAGCCGCTGTTTCCAAAAAAAATGGTTCATCTTCTATGATCTGATAAAACGGTCATACACTCTTCTGACGCCTGCCACTGGTGAAAACGTGTCATGATACCAGTCGAAAACAACCTGATCCTTGCTAAAATTAAGAGTGTGGGGACCTTTACAGTGATCGAACTTGAGATTTCCTATAAGAGTTTCCTGATATTTTGACGGTGAGAGAGCATTGATTTTAAAGACAAAAATGCCGTTGCCGTAGTCCTGAGTGTTATTCTGACCAAAACGAAACAACTGATCTTCTCTGCTATAAAGATTGCCTGCCATTCGAGAGCCTTTTGGAGAAATACGAATGGGACTATCGCAATGCTGAATAAACTCTCCGAATAGAGAATCACTATGCCACAGCATGAGGGCATTAGGACCAATCCCTTCAACGTTTCCAAAAAGATAGAGTGTGTTATTGTACCAGAAAAAAGTTGGGTCTATGAGAGCGGGGGATTCAGCGATTCGAAGAGTTGAAACTTCTGTCATTTTCCTATTCTTCAAAAGATAGATTTTAGGTTTAGACCATTCCATGATTTCAGGGATGATATAAGTCTTCCCCTGTTCTATAATTGAAGCGGGATAGGAGTAGTGATAAACTGAGTTAGAAATTTTCTGTGCGCCTTCTAGATTGAGGTAGAGAATTTCTCCTCTTCCTGTTTTTCTATTCATTCCTTCGACTAAAATATCGTTGGATTCCGAATAGAAAAAGGGATCAGCATAAAAAGTATATTCAGGAAGTATGGGCAATGTTATCCAGGGGTTTGAATTCAAATCGTGAATGAACATATCAGGGTTGGTATTATGATTGGAAATTGAGATAGTGGATACTTTCCAGCGTTTTTCATAAAACGCCCCATAGAGAGCACGTTTGAACAAGTTGTAGAATAGTTTAATAATAAATTTAATAACAAGCCAATTGCCTGGCAAAACGTACAGAGGGCCGATCTTCGAATAAGTGGGTAGTTTATTCGTTGAGGCAATATTATTGAGGGCTATATTGATCAATAGAGGAGAATTCTTAAAACATTCTTTAAGTGTTGACCTATAGGAATACGGATAAATTTTTGTAGAACCCTTGGCAATAACTGTGCCAGCATCAAGTGTATTGGATAAGATCTGCACTACCTGTCCCATCTTCTTTCTGTTTTGGATCATTTCATGAAAGCCTGCCGGACGCCCTCGAAATTCAGAGGGGTTACCATGGTGGAAAGATAAAATGGGACATGGCATCTCCTCTTTTGGGGGGACTTTTAGAAGATTCATGCCAAACTTTAAAATGACATCTATTTTCTCTCCTCTTATTAAATTGATGATTGTATCTGGAAGTTTTTGCCACTGCCCTATTTGCTCAGAATCAAATGTGAATATGTTGTTAATGGCTTTCGAGGTATTACGAATGGAAATTTGCTTGGTTTCTGAGTTTTGTATTGAACAAAGATTGAGAACATAATACAAAAAATTTTTAAAAACTCTTATTTTTGTTTTGGTATTGTTGCAGCGTAAGATTGTAATTTGATCACAGCAGTTGATTTTATTGAGTGCTGCCAATTGCCAGCGGGCAATTCTGTCATTGTCGATAATGACCGCAATTCTCATGCATTATTTGTAATACTAAAATGGCTTTGTAGCAACACAACTATAATAGAGTGAAATGGATTCGGGTAAATAGGAGGGAAGACGTTTTTTTATGATCGGACCAAATTGTTTCTCAACTTGTGTGAGAATGTCTGAATGAGAATTAGGGTGAACTTCCCGTAGTTTTTTTCGATAAGCTTTTGTTGTACCAGCTGCAGTGAGCAAAAAATCTGTTATTTTGGTTTCAACAGGGAACCCAAGAGCTAAAGTTCCCCCATGAGCAAGAACTCTTTTCATTTCGAAAATCGATTTTTGAAGTTCATGAATATGTTCGATGCAAGCAACGCTGATAATACAATCAATGGAATTGTCTTTAAACGGAAGATCCACAATCGACCCGCCACAATAATGAATGTTAAGATTCTCCTTTTGTGTCATGTTTTTTACTAAATGAATGTGTGGGTGAATGTCACATGCATAGACGTGTTTTGCTACTTTTGAAAGTTCGTGCAGCATGACGCCACTGCCAAAACCAACTTCTAGAATTCGATTAAAGGATCGGCCATTCAAGAAATCAAGAGTCATTGTTAAACGTTTTTTAAAAAAGGACCCTACAATAGGTAAGTGATAGAGGTGAGTTAAATTATCATCCACAATGGGATGGTCGGATTTCTGTGGAAGTCTTAACTTTCGCTTCATGTTTCCTCTTTTTTAGTAAATATTTTCTAAGAACATTAAGAGTGAGAAGTCCGTACACAATGCTATCTTTAAATGAAATAGAAGAAGAGTCCTGCTGATAGCGAGTTTTAATGGCAACTTCCCCAATTTTAAAGCCATGATGACAAGCGCTTGCTACAATCTCTGTGTCAAAGATAAAGCCGTTGGAATAGTCATGGTAGCAGATATGTTTTAAAAAATGCCGACTATAAGCTCGAAGCCCCGTATGATATTCCGACAATCTTCTTCTAAAAACCAAGTTTTCAAAAAACGTTAAGAAAATATTAGAACAAAACTTGTAAAGAGGCATGCCGCCCGCAAGTGCATCTTTTTTCAGGAGCATTCTTGAGCCAAACATGATATCAGCTTGGCCATTTTGAATAGCCTCAATCATCTGAGGTAGAACGGACGGGTCATATTGATAGTCAGGATGTACCATGACAACAATGTCTGCTCCTTGGCTGAGTGCAGCATCATAGCACGTTTTTTGATTTCCTCCGTAGCCAAGGTTTTTTTCATGTACAATGACTTCTAATCCCAGATGCTTTGCGACATCCACTGTATGGTCCATGCTTTTGTCATCAACCACAATAATCTTAGTAACATTAGATTTTGGAATTTCCCGATAGGTTTTTTCTAAAGTGCGCTCAGCATTATATGCTGGCATGACAACGAACACATTAGGTTTTGTATTCATGAAAGTTATTCTTGTTGTTGGAAAATAGCTAATCCTTTACGCACATAGTTAGAAAATACTCGAGGGGATGAAATGCCACGAAGTAATCTTAAAATTCGTTGAGGCTGTAAATAATACTTCTTAGTAGCAACATACTGGTAATGTTGCAGCCGTTCCTGAGACAATGTAAAAGTCCGAATAATTCCCTGTTTATAATCCCCCTTGAAGAGGTCTGCCTTCTCAAACAGCCCATGCTGCCCAGCAATGTCATAGAGCTCAGTTGCAGGAAATGGATACATGATTTGAAATTCACAAAAATCACCTTTTAATTTTCTTGAAAAAGCAATCGTGCGGTTAACGCTTGCTTCATCCTCCCACGGGAGGCCAAAGGTAAAAAAGAGATAAGCTTTGATGCCAACTTTGTGACACAAGTTCACGGCATTTTCAGCTTGATCCAACGTCGCTCCTTTCTTCATTTTTTTTAAAAGCTCTGCATCTCCCGATTCTATTCCAAAGCCAATGAGCCAACATCCAGCTTTTTTCATTTCAATAAGCATTTCTTCATCCACTCGATTTACACGGCTGTTGCATACCCAATGGAGTTTCAAATTTTTTGAAGAAATAGCCCGGCATACTTCTAAAGTCCACTCTTTAAACCAGGTAAATGTGTCTGCTCGAAAATAGAAATTAGAAATTCCATATTTTTCGTAGCAGTGTTGCATTTCGTCAGCAATTGACTGTGCAGACCTAGACTGAATTTTATGTCCTGAAACAGCTGGTACAAGACAAAAAATACATTTCGCAGGGCATCCCTTATTAGTGGCAATACTTGTCATTGGTTCATCTGTGTCAGGTCTTCGATACAGTGAATTGTCTAGCAAATGTCGTGCTGGATAAGGAAGACTATCCATATCATCCAAAAAGGGTCGGTCTGCTGTACGATGAATAATGTCATGAGCTCGATACGTAAGGCCTAAAATCTGGTCCAAGGGTTTATTCTGACCGAGCTCTTTTATTGTGAGTTCTGCTTCACCGCGAATGGCAACATCAAGATCATGAAATCTTTCCATGACAGATCGATCTTCAGTGATGAAATGAGCCCCCTTTGCAATTGTTAATATCTTTGGATTAATCTTTTTTGCTTCTTCACAAGATTTTAGATCTAACAAGAGAGTCGGCGTAGTCACGCTGATGATGAGCATGTGAGGCTGAAAGCTTAAGAGATCATTTTGAAAATGGTTCCAATCTGATTTTCCATAAGCTGGATAATCTTGGAGTTTACATTCATAACCTTCCTGCTCCAAAATAGCCGCTAAATAGGCTAAATCCAGCGGCATTCGTAAACTAGATGATAATCCTTTGACGGGAGCCTGACATCGATCGTCGCGAATGTATTTTCCTGTGGGAGGATTGATGAGTAAAGCCTTCTTTTTCATCTTTACAAAAAAGTAAACTGGTCATTGCAAGGTGTCAATAAAAATGAGAAATAAAAATTATATTTAGAAATTTGTTAGAAATGAGGAGGTTGAATGGAGATAAGTAAAGAATTATTAGAGGTCTTGGCGTGTCCGAAATGTAAAGGAGATTTAGAATCAAACACCGAAGAGAACAAAATTATTTGTTATTCGTGTCATGTTCAGTATCCAATCAAGTCTGGCATTCCTGTTATGTTGATTGATGAGGCCAAACCTCTTTCCTAAACCGTTGTTTATAGAATCTGGGCCTATGAAATCAAAGAGAACAGTTTTTATATGTGCAGTACTTTTTGCAGCGGGTTTTATTTCACGCTGGTCGCTTGTTCAAAAAGGTTTTTCTTCTCTGGATAGTGTTCTTTATGCTATTGGGACTTTTGATTATTCTATTCAAAATAATACCCCGCCTTCTCCTGGATACTTTCTCTATATTATGTCCGGGCATTTCTTAAATTTTATATTTCACGATCCGCATAAGTCTCTGATTTTTTTAAGCGTTTTTTATAGCGCTGGGATTGCCACTCTTCTCTTTCTTTTAGGGAAAGAGCTATTTTCTCAGAAAGCAGGTCTTATAGCAGCTCTTTTGTTTTTAACGAGCCCTGTTTTTTGGTACAAAGGTATTACCATTTATGGCTATATTAATTCTTCTTTTTTTCTACTTCTCACAGCCTATTTTTGCTCTCGAGTTATTCTTGGAAAATCAAACTTTATCTATTGGTGCGCTTTAGGTTTTGCCATTGCCGTTGGTGTCCGTCCCCAAGACTTCATTCCGTTGTTTTTTCTGGTGCTCTACACTTTCTGGAAAGTTTCTTGGCGTTTAAGATTAAGAGCTTTATTCCTTTTTGGGTTTACTTGTCTCTTGTGGTTTGTCCCTCTTATTTCAATGTCAGGAGGGTTTAAGGCTTATCTTTCTGTTTTACAGTATGGGAGTGGGTATCTTGTTGAAAACTCAATTATCGGTGGTGATTTTTTTTCACAGATTCACAACCATCTTGTGCGTCTTGGGCAATATATTCCACGTTCTTACTTTTTGGGGCTTCTGCCTCTCATTTACAGCTTGGGGCGAATTTTTAATGTAGTTTCTTTGAAAGAAAACAAGAATATTCAGTTTCTCTGCCTTTTGATTTTTCCGCAGTTACTCTTTAATATCTTCATTCAGTTTGCTGAAATAGGTCATGGTTTAGCATGGGGATTGGGTGGTTTTTTAGTCATAGCAGAATCAATTCTTATATTTTCTGCAGATTGTGTGCTCCTTTGGAAGAAAATAGAAAACAAATTTTTTCAAAGGATCAATCTCTGTTTAGTTTACACCGGTTGTATCATGACGGTGCTTGTGTTTATTTTAGGTTTTAATGTAATTCTGTTTTTTCACAATTTTAGGCTGGACCTTTACAATTATGATCGTGTTATTTTTGATGATCGACAATTTAATTATGCTGATCTTAAAACTCTTCATCAACATCTTTTAAAAAAAGTAGGCTATATCAAAGAGCATTACGAGCCTAAAGAAATTTTAATATTATCAAGTCGTTTCTATGCTCAGCTCTATTATGAGTTTCCAAAGGCGACCGTTGTTCGAGCTGAATCTATTGTGAAAAAGGGTAAAAACATGTTGTTTGTGTGTCGCGATCTTCGCTGTCAATACACAGCATCTCAAAATAAGATTTCTGTTCCTTTAGGTGTTCAAAAATTAATTATTTTTGATGAGCCCTCTCTTGATGATGTGAATTCAGAGGTTGAAAAAAAGAACATTCATTTAGATGAAGGCACAAATCTTTTGGAAATCAATGTAGAAAAATTTCGAGAAATATTATTCTCACATCAACGAATTGAATTGTTGCGTTAATGTTCAAGAAATGTTTTTCTGTAATACTAAGGAGGTTGCAAGTATGTCTACATATTACAGAGCCGAATGTTTACATACTTATGACCTCCTTAGTAAGAGTGATATTGTGAGGAAAAACGATGTCTCATGTTTTATTAATCAATCCTTCGTATAAGAATAGTTACGGCAACGGAAAAGCTTCTATTGTGAACCCAGTGCATCCAACACTTGGGCTCATGACAATAGCTGCTATGGCACTTAAATATGGACATAAAGTTAAAATATTGGATTTATCTTATCGCCAGTATGACTACCGTGTTATTCAGGAAGCCGTTTGGAAATTTAAACCAGATTTTGTTGGAGTGACAGCAACGACTCCCTTAATGAATCAAGCTCGAGATATGAGTGTTTTGATCAAGAACATTTCCCATCAGATAGTGACCATTATTGGAGGGGCTCATGTTTCGGCTTTACCCCATGAGAGTCTTGAGGAATCTTTATTTGATATCGNNNNGATGGGCGGCCATTACATTCTGTGGCTGGTATTTATTATAAAAAAGATGGCTGTATTTACAAAACTTCGTTGAGATCTTTTGTACAAAACTTAGATGATTTACCCTTTCCTGCCTTAGAGTTGTTCGATCCAAAAGAATATGAGGGCAAAGTCAGTCATTTATGGGCGCGCAGAACACCTATCACTCAACTTGAATTTTCCAGGGGGTGTATTTACAAGTGTGACTTTTGTGCAAGCAAAAACACAATGGCATTTGGATACAGAAAGAAATCTGCGCAAAGATGTGCCGAAGAAGTGAAGTACATAGCAAGCTTGGGATATCGTGAATTTGCTTTAGCAGATGATATTTTTACTTCTGATAACAAGTGGGCTGTTGCAGTTGCTGAAGAATTGATGAGAGCTCGAACAAAAGTTATATGGACATGTACGAATGGCATTCGAGTTGAAAGTGCTGATGATAGTCTCTTTACAGCCATGAGACGTGCAGGGTGTTATCGCGTTTCATTTGGATTTGAATCAGGAAATGACGAAGTGCTTAAAAAATTTGGTAAGGGGGGAAAGGCTACGATTGAGCAAGGAAAGTCTGCGACAAAATTGGCGCGAAAGGCTGGGATTGATACTTTAGGTATGTTTATGTTAGGTCTTTCATCAGATACAGAATCTTCAATGATGGACACTATTCGTTTTGCTAGGTCCCTAGA
>JACOXK010000076.1:0-9717 GCA_016182335.1 Deltaproteobacteria bacterium
TGAAAAAGGTTTTTCCTACCTCAAGAAGATGAAGGAATGGGGTGCGACAACAGTAGAAATAAAATCGGGTTATGGGTTAACATTCAAAGATGAACTTAAAATATTGCGTGTTATAAAAAAACTCTCAGATCAAAGAATAATAACAGTTGTTCCGACTTTTTTGGGTGCTCATACATGTCCTATAGAATATAAGGGGAAACCGGACGATTATATTAAACTCATCTGCAACGAAATGATTCCAGCCGTTGCAAAAGAAAACCTCGCAGTATTTTGTGATGTGTTCATTGAAATAGGAGGATTTTCTGTCAGACAAGCAGAAAAAATTTGTGAAGCCGCTCAAAAGAATGCTTTAAAAATTCGCCTTCATGTAAATCAATTTTCTTCTCTGGGTGGAATTGAATTGGCTAAGAGCTTAAAAGTATTTTCATTGGATCATCTTGAGGGTTTGGAAGAAAAAGAAATAGAGGCCCTAAAACACCTTGATGTTACAGCAACTCTTCTTCCAGGTGTTTCTTTTTTTCTTGGCTCCCCCTATGCACAGGCTAGAAAATTAATAGATAACAGTATTCGAATAGCACTTGCTTCTGATTTTAATCCGGGATCCTGCATGTCCTATAATCTTGCTTTGATGGCAACCATAGGTATCACTCAAATGAAAATGACTTTCTCAGAGGCTTTAGCTGGCATTACGTTGAATGGCGCTTATTCTCTGGATTTACAAAACACGACAGGCTCTTTAGCTGGGGGCAAACGAGCTGATCTCATTATTTTAAACTCTAACGATTTTCGCCTTCCCTTTTATCACTTTGGTGAAAATCACATATCCAAAACTTTTAGTTATTTAGACTTTTTATAATAGATTGAAGTGTGCTTACCTCGTCCTTGCGAGGGTCATTAAGTGATCCTTTGAAAATATCCCTCCTTATGGATTGGTGGTACAATGAAAAGGTGAATAGATATAAGTTACTACTCACTCTTATAGATCGGTTTCTTGCAGAAGAGAAAGCTCAGGTTACTGTTGAGTACGTCTTAACACTCACTGTTCTCATTGGAGCTTTTGTTTTTGTCATTCACGCCTTACAAGAAGAAATTAAAAAATTCTGGCAAGCACTTCTTAATAAAATCGCAAAGCCCTGCCCCAATTGCGATTAAACTTATTATTCATAAAGTTTGGTCGGCGAATCGCTCAGAAAACATAAATTTATGCTTATTTTGTCAAGTAAAATTGACAAATAGCTCATCAACATGTATCGTTATAACTATGAACGTTCAAACACTTACAATTATCTGTAAATTAAAACATTTATCCCAATCTGATATTTCCCGCATGGCCGGCGTTTCCAGGCAAGCCGTGTCCCTTTGGTTTAAACCTCCACAAATGACAAACATTAAAAGTAATCATTTAGAATCTCTCTCTCGTGCATTAGATGTTTCAGCTGATAGTCTTCTTAAACCGGTGGCTCATGATAAAAATTCGCAAGCGTGGAAACGAATGAATGTCCTTCTTTTATGGGATAAATTGTATCCTTCATTAGAGGATTTTGTTATAGCCCTTATTCGCTCAGAGAATCGCGCTCTAGCCCGCCTCGTTGAAACCTATGGCCTCTATACAGCGCACAATCTCATTGGCTCTATTGTCTGGAATAAATTTCAAAAATATAAAAAATATTTGCCAAAAGTACGACAACATCAATGCGAGCAATTATGGAATCTACACAAAAGCCAAAAATAGAATTAGCAAAGAAAATTCTTCCTGGGCCTTTGTTTCAAAGTTTAGAACATATCTTTAAACAAGACACTCAAAACTCTACTGTTCTTGTAGGCGGCACGGCGCTGTCCGGTTTTTATTCAGGACATAGAAGATCGGATGATATTGATCTTTTTACGAGAAATGAAATGGCACAAAAAGCCACTGTTCTTGCATGTAAATCTTTATCAGCCATTGGCGTTCAATTTTATGACGAATTTCAAACAGCACAATTTTATAAAACTTTATGTGATTTTAGAAATCATAAATTCACAATCGATGTTGTTTGTGATCCCCACTTTTTTGAGCTTGCTCAATTTATAATTTTAGAAAATGGAATATGCATTGCTGATTTAAAAACAATTCTCATGACAAAAGCTTCTACATTAGTAAGTCGCTGTAGCGAAAAGGATCTTTATGATTTGTTGTGGCTCTTTGAACATTATAATCAGTTAAATATTTCTGAATTAGTCTCATTAGGAGAAAAAATTGATGCTGGGGTCAATGGAGAAACGATGTTATTAAGTATTTCTGGTACCAAACTACGTGAAAGCGCTTGCAACTTTTCACTTCTTCCAAACGCAACTGCTCATAATATTTATCAAGATCTTCTCACATTTCAAAAAGAACTTATATATGAACTTGAAAACTATTTAAAAAAGCTTTCCCCCAAACCCTTAAAAGAACTTATTAAAAAAATAAAGAATCTTAAATAGAATGAAATTTTGACACGATTATCTCTTTTGACTGCAAGTTTCTTATTCATTATCACAGACTAAGGAGTTCATAAGTATGTATACATATTACAGATGGATTTTGAGCCGAGGCGAGGAAGATGAACAAAAAAAACCGAGGCATATCCGCTGTGATATGTTGAGGTTTTTTTTGAGAAATCTGACGAAGCCGCAGGCCAAAAGACGCTGCAGGATGTTTACATACTTATGAACTCCTTAGTAAATATGATCCTTTCCATTGATCAGGGCACAACTGGAACCACTGCGCTTCTTATCGATCAAAACCTTACCATCAAAGATAAAGTTACTGTTGATTTTCGACAAATTTTTCCAAAACCAGGATGGGTGGAACATGACTTAAACGACATTTGGTCCTCTGTTGAAAAAGCTATAAGCGTTCTTCTAAAAAGAACAAAAACAGAGCCCAAAAAAATTTCTGCGATTGGCATTACGAATCAGCGAGAAACAACCTGCGTGTGGGATAAAAAAACTGGAAAACCCCTTCACCATGCCATTGTATGGCAGTGCAAACGCACAACTTCCCTGTGTGAAAGCCTCAAAAACAAAGGCTTAAACCCTCTCTTTAAGGAGAAGACTGGATTGTTATTAGACCCCTATTTTTCTGGAACAAAAATGGCTTGGCTTCTTGAAAATGTTTCAGAAGTTAAAACAAATTTAAATGCTGTATTTGGTACTATCGATAGTTATTTGATTTCGAAACTTTCCAATCAACAGCTCCATATAACAGATGCAAGCAATGCTTCTCGAACTCTTCTGATGAATCTTGAAACCCTTTCGTGGGATGATGAGCTTTGCGCTATTCTAGAAATTCCAGTCGAAAAACTTCCTCTCATTAAATCAAATGCAGAGGTTTATGGAAAAACAAAAGGCCTCAGCATACTTCCCGATGGTATTCCAATTGCTTCTTCTATTGGAGATCAACAAGCAGCTTTATTTGGTCAATCATGCTTTGAAAAAGGTGAATCAAAGTGCACTTACGGTACAGGTTCTTTTATTCTCATGAACATTGGACAGACTCCAACACTTTCCAAACACGGTCTTTTAACAACTGTAGCTTGGAAGTATCCTATGACTGCAGCCCCCATCTATGCACTTGAGGGTAGTAATTTTATTGCAGGCGCGGTTGTTCAATGGTTACGAGATGGTTTGTGCCTCATCAAAAATTCTTCCGAAATAGAAGTACTAGCCCAATCTGTTTTCTCTTCCGATGGCGTTGTTTTTGTACCAGCACTGAGCGGATTAGGAGCCCCTTATTGGAATCCAGAAAGCCTGGGTCTTATTTATGGCCTCACACGTGGAACAACAAAAGCCCATATTGCTAGAGCAGCCTTGGAGGGCATTGCCTTTGAGAATTATGACTTAGTTAAGACTATGGAAGAGGATGCAGGATGTGCATTAAAAACTCTTAAAGTTGATGGGGGGGCTAGCTCCAATAATCTTCTCATGCAATTTCAAGCCGACATCTTAAATACACAGCTGCAAAGACCTGCCAATATTGAAACAACAGCTCTTGGGGCCGCATTTTTAGCTGGACTGGCTGTGGGTTTCTGGTCTGATCTTTCAGATATTAAGAAAAAGGGGAAAGTAGATAAAACTTTTACACCCTCCATGGATAATTCGGAGCGCACGATACATCTAAAAAGGTGGAAAAAAGCAATTAAAAAAGTTTTAAGCTAGTGTCGTCTGAAGATGAAGGCCTCTCTGCCAAAGCTTTTCTGGTAAATCTTTGAATACGATTGTTTCTAACCTATGCGCGCCTGGCGATACTTCGCCTTGAGCTTGTGCCTCTAAAACAAGAGCTGCTGAAAAACCCGTTGTTCTCTCCATCGCTGAAAACCCTGTTTCATGGTCATAATAATCCATGAGATTGTATTGCGTTTTCTTGGATTTTTTTAAGTGCGTCCCCTCAACGAGCAAACGTAAAACCACAACATCTTCTACGCCTGGTTTCCACAACTTCTTCTCTAAAAATTTTTTAAATTGATTCTTTGTATCTTCTTCTTCGAGCAAACCCAATTCTTCATAAGCCTTCATTTTTTGAAAATGCCCTGGATATCTAACAGTCTTGTACTCAAAATTTCGAATTTTTCCATCAAATGTCCATGGACAAGTAGAGGTTCCGCCTGTTGTCACAAATGCTTCACATTTTCCAATAGGCTCTGGAAATTGAATCTCTTCTAACTCAGTCATCGTAGGAATCGTGACCCTTTTTCCATTACGTAAGACTGTTGCATCACCAAAGTATTCATTCACTAATCCATGGATGCTAAAAAAAAGGTTGTAATAAAACGGGGGCTCAGGATGTTTTGGCAACCCTCCGCAAAACATTTTAACTGAATCTACTTGATCGAAATTTTCAAGACTGTAAGCTACAATCATGTTGCATAGACCAGGGGCAAGCCCGCAATCAGGAATGAGAGAAACACCATTGTTTTTTGCCAATTCGGCCAGTTCCAACTCCTGAAATACAATATCCGTATTCCCACCCAAGTCACAAAAATGTGTTTTTTCTTCTAGCACCCACCGTGCAAGGTTGACGTTAAGAAAATAAGGAGCAGCCGAAAGACAGGCTCTGGCCTTTCGAAAAATAGCTTTCATTTCTTTTTCATTTTCGAAAGATGCAACAGCTCCTTCAACAATGGTTTTTTTTGAAAAATGATTGAGTCGCTGAACTTGTGTTTGAAGTTGTTTTTCATCCGCATCTACAAGATAAATTTTTTGAGCATTGCCATGAAGAATCAAATCATAGACAACTGCCCCACCCTGTCTGCCAGCACCCAATACGACGTAAGTATGTAATGAACTCATTAAAACAATATCTCCACGGCTTCTCTAATATGAGAAACGCCAAGGACTTCGATCTTATTTGTGGTTTTAAGTTTCTTCATATTTTTTAGAGGTATCAAACACTTAGTAAAACCTAGTTTAGTGGCCTCCTGAATGCGGGACTCAATAGACCTCACGGGACGAAGCTCTCCTGTTAACCCCACCTCCCCAATAACACAAATGTTGTGTTGTAAAGGTGCGTTTCTAAAAGAACTCAAAGCAGAAAGCATAATGCCTAAATCCACAGCTCGCTCTTGAATTTTTAAGCCCCCAGCTACATTCACATAAACATCTTGCGTAGAAAACTCGACTCCAACTGCTTTTTGTAAAACAGCAAGTAGAAGTGATACTCGAGTTGGGTCGATTCCTAATGCGGTGCGCCTTGGGCTCGCTAAATGAGAAGCTGAAACAAGGGATTGAATTTCAACAAGAAAGGGTCTTGTTCCCTCAATACTTGCCACAACTGCAGTGCCGGCAACCTGATTTTGAGCTCTTTCTGAAAGGAAAAACTCCGAAGCATTGTGAATTTCAAGAAGCCCCACCTCACTCATTTCGAAAATTCCTATTTCGTGTGTGGAGCCAAATCGATTTTTTGTGGCCCTTAAAATTCGAAACGATAAAGATGCGTCATTATCAAAATACAAAACTGTATCGACAAGATGCTCTAAAACTCTAGGACCTGCCAAAGAACCTTCCTTAGTAACGTGGCCCACTAAAATCGTTGAGATATTATTTTTCTTAGCTAAATACATGAGCCTTGCTGCACAGTGCCTAATTTGTGCAACGGTGCCTGGTGCACTTTCTAACTCCGACGAAAAAATAGTTTGAATAGAATCCACAACCAGAACATGAGGGCTCATTTTTTGAGTCTGATCCATGATGCGCTCCAGATTGGTTTCCGAGAGTACAAAGAGAGATTTTTGAGAAGCCCCCAAACGATCGGCTCTTAATTTCAGTTGATTGAGGGATTCTTCTGCTGAAATATAAAAAACTTTAAGTTTTTGAGAAGAGAGATGATTCATCATTTGAAGAAGAAGGGTTGATTTACCAATTCCTGGTTCACCGCCAATGAGAGTTAAAGAACCTTGAACGAGCCCTCCTCCTAAGACGCGGTCTAATTCTGCCATTTTGATTTGATATCGAGGTGAGTTTTCAGATGAAATGTTGCTTAAATGACGTGGCTGTTCTTGTTGAAAGACCAAATCCTGGTGAACCGCAGGTGTTTTTTCCTGAATTTCTTCATGAAGAGTGTTCCATTGCGAGCAAGAAGGACATTGCCCTAGCCACTTTTGTGTATTGTACCCACACTCGGCGCACACAAAAACCGTTTTCTTCTTCATGAGGGAATCTTAGCTGCCACTTCCTCGTCTTGGCAACTTAAGAGTTCACTCTTAATGCTCTGTATTAGATTACTTTTTACAGGCAACCCAAGACTGAAAAGGAGTTGGCATGGGCAGTCATCCACCAATAGCTTTTCTCTTTGGTTTTACCTCTAAATTGAAATGGAGTGCTGTTAATAATGCCAGTAAATTCTTGATTGTTGGGTTTCCTTCTTCACTTAAAGCTCGATATACATGCTGGCGATTAATTGTCGATTTAGCTGCAATTTTAGAGATCCCATGCGCTTTAGCTACTCGTTTTAGTGCAAGTAGAAAAGTGTTTGGATCATTTTCTTCTAAAGCTGCAGAAAGATATGCTGCAGCTTCTTCAATATCTTTAAGCTCTTCAAGAAGAGCCTCCTCATGATCTCTTGCTTTTTTATTTTTTGTATTCATTCCAATACTCCTTTGCTTTTTCAATATCTTTTGACTGAGAACTTTTATCCCCTCCAGCCAAAAGAACTATTAAGCTTTGTCCATCATATCCAAAATAGACTCGATAACCTGGTCCAAATGTCATTTTCAGTTCACTAATACCATCACCCACAGTCTTTACATTGGTCGTAGTTCCTTGGGCTAATCGATCAATTTTAATAAGAATTCGAGCTCGAGCCGTCTTGTCCTTGAGTTTTCTTATCCACTCAGTAAAAGGTTCTTTGCCACTTGGAAGAACATATCGAACAACTTGCTTCAACTCAGACATTACTTAAACTGTCGCATGTATACGACTATCTGTCAAATTTTTTCCTTGCATTTGTTTTACTATCGTCTTCTGTATTGTTTACCGGGGCGGCTTTTGCACATACGTGTCAAGAGGGACCTGCTAATAAATCAAACTTGGGTGGACCAGCGCATATTGATGATCAAAACGACTTTGGTTTGGTCTCAAATGGTATGAGATTATCTTACAAGCCAGCTGAACGTCCTTGCCAAGATTAATTTTCTGAAATTCTTTTTAACTTAATCAAAGGCTTCGCTAATGGGCGAGGCCTTTTTTTATTTGCCACTTACGATCTTAAAGTTGACACGGACATTACGCTTGCTAGTTTCCGAGCATGCTTAAAGTTTTTGAAATTTATAAAAGCATCCAGGGGGAATCCAGTTGGGTTGGCCAACCCTGTGTTTTTATTAGACTTACTGGATGTGATCTGCGTTGCAGCTGGTGTGACACAGAGGAAGCCTTTTCAGGTGGCCAGTGGATAAGTATCCAAGACATACTCATCAAGGTTGAATCCTATCAATGCAGGCTTATAGAAGTCACAGGTGGGGAGCCACTTCTTCAAAAAGAAACACCGATGCTTATCCAATCTCTTATCCAAAATGAATACTCAGTTCTTGTGGAGACAGGTGGGCACTTGGACATTTCTTCCATTTCAAAAGAAGCTGCCGTTATTATGGACATCAAGTGTCCTGCAAGTGGAGAAAGTCTTCATAATAGATGGGATAATCTCTCAAAACTTAAGCCGGTAGATGAAATTAAGTTCGTAATATCTGATAAATCAGATTATGAATGGGCAAAAAAAATTCTTCAAACAAAGCTTATTGGTCTCACCAATATAATCCACTTCTCACCTGTTCATGAAAAACTCCCAAGTGAGGAACTTACAAAGTGGATACTCATGGATAATCTTCCAGTAAGATTGGGTATTCAATTGCATAAGTATCTCAATGTTCCTTAGTAAATTTATACTTAGTTAAATAGTCATTGAGTATCCGTTTGTGATCAAAACAAAGTTCTGGAAGATTATTGATACTAAAAAACTTTGCCTCTCTAGCATCGGATCGTGCTTTTGGAACACCCTCCACCTTTGCAATGTAAATAATCGATACCGTATGAAAGCGCGGATCGCGACTGGGATCTGAATAAACCCCAAACAGTGTATGACTCGTAGTACAAAGTGATGTCTCCTCCTTTACCTCCCTCCTGAGAGCATTCTCAACGCTTTCACCATAATCGACGAATCCACCCGGAAGGGCCCACCCAAGTGGTGGGTTCTTCCTTGAAACAAGAAGAACTGTGCCATCTTTTTCAATGATGGCATCAACGGTTAATAAAGGGCCTTTAGGCTGTTGTGGATTCAAGCGCCTTTTCCGTAAGAACAATGGCATTGCCACTTTCAAAATGAATAAATCCGCTTTCAATTTCCAATTGAAAGCGCTGGCCTTCTACAGTCCTATATAAGAGTCTGCCCTTTCCAAGATATGAAATAATGTGAGTGTGCTCTGGCAACAAAGTCATCTCGCCCAGCTCCCCTGGAACAGTTAATTCAGTCACTTTCCCACGAGCTATAAGTTTTTGAGGTGTTACTATTTCTAAATTAAATCCCTGCATCACTGAAGTGTTTTCGCCTTTTCTCTAGCTTCTTCGATGGTTCCTACCATGTAAAAAGCCTGTTCTGGAAGATCGTCATGCTTACCTGTAACAATTTCTTTAAAACTTCGAATCGTATCCTCCAACTGAACATATTTTCCAGACATATTAGTAAATTCCTCTGCTACAAAAAAGGGCTGGGAGAGGAATCTTTGAATCTTTCGTGCTCTAGCAACTATTAACTTATCTTGATCAGAAAGTTCATCCATTCCAAGAATGGCAATGATATCCTTAAGCTCCTCGTATTTCTGGAGAATTCTCTGAACTTCTCTAGCTGTATTATAATGCTCAGATCCCAAAATTTGTGGGTCTAAAATCCTCGACGTTGAGGCAAGTGGATCAACTGCTGGATAAATACCAAGCTCAGCAATAGATCTTGAAAGTTCGGTAGTTGCATCTAAGTGTGCAAACGTCGTAGCCGGGGCAGGATCTGTGTAGTCATCAGCGGGAACATAAACTGCCTGAACAGATGTAATCGACCCTTTCTTCGTTGATGTAATTCTCTCTTGCAACTCACCCATTTCTGTTCCCAAAGTTGGCTGGTATCCTACTGCTGATGGGATACGCCCTAAAAGAGCGGATACTTCAGAGCCAGCTTGTGTAAATCTAAAAATATTATCAATAAAGAGAAGAACGTCC
>JACOXK010000076.1:9749-17806 GCA_016182335.1 Deltaproteobacteria bacterium
ATAAAGAGAAGAACGTCCTTTCCCTCTTCATCCCGAAAATACTCAGCACAGGTTAAAGCTGAGAGCCCGACACGAGCACGAGCTCCAGGGGGTTCATTCATCTGTCCATACACAAGACAGGTTTTTTCTAAAACTCCGGATAATTTCATTTCGCGCCACAGGTCATTTCCCTCACGCGTTCTCTCGCCAACACCACCAAAAACTGAGTAACCACCATGTTCTTTAGCGATATTATGAATAAGCTCCATAATAATAACAGTTTTACCAACCCCCGCTCCGCCAAATAATCCTATCTTTCCACCTCTGGAATAAGGGGCTAACAAATCAACAACTTTTATTCCCGTTACAAGTTGTTCAACATTAACGCTCTGATCCTCGAAGCTTGGAGCTGGTCTATGGATTTGATAAGTTTTTTTTGTCTTAATCTCACCCAGCTCATCAACCGGCTCTCCTATTACATTCATAATGCGACCTAGGACTTCTTTCCCCACAGGAACTGAAATCATGGCTCCTGTATTCTCTACTTGTGTGCCCCGAACAAGGCCCTCCGTAGCATCCATAGCAATAGCTCGGACCATATTATCACCCAAGTGTTGTGCCACTTCTAAAACAAGATTATTTTTTTTGTCGGATATAACTGCATTTGTAACTTTTAAAGCTGTGTAGATATGCGGTAACTCTCCAACGGGAAACTCCACATCAACGACAGGGCCTTTAATTTGTACTATTTTTCCAGAAGTTAACATATATTTATCCCTCCATTAAATTTCCATCAATTATTGACCGGTCAAGGCCTCAGCGCCACTCACAATTTCTACTAATTCAGTTGTTATTGCCTGCTGTCTTAAGCGGTTCGCCAATAACGTCAGTCTACTTATCATTTCTGCAGCATTTCGTGTTGCAGAATCCATTGCCGACATTCGCGCTCCGTGCTCCGATGCCGATGTCTCTAATAGCATTCTATAAACTTGAACGCCCATATGCTTTGGCAAAATCTCTTCCAAAATACCTTCTTTATAAGGCTCATAAATGTAGTCCATTTGTGCATCTGCTTCTCCTATTTCTTTTCTTGAAATAGGAAGAAGCTCTTCGACAACAACTTTTTGAGCAATGGCTGACTTAAACTCGTTATAGATAAAAAAAACGGCATCAAGTTCAGCCATCTTGTAGTTTTCTAAAATATCTTGAGTAATCGTAGAAGCCGAATCATAGGAGAGTTGATCAAGAATGTTTTCATAATAACTAAAAATCTTCCAATGTCTTTTTTTGAAAAACTCATATCCTCTACGACCAACAAAACCAAGCTCTACCTGATCGAATGTTGACTCATTTTCTTTTAAAAATAGCATCGTTTGCCTGATGATACCGGCATTAAAACTCCCACAAAGACCTCGATCAGAAGTAAGAACAAAAACTCGTACTCTACGTAGCGGCCTACGCATCAAAAGAAAATGATCTGAAATGTCCGCCCGTACTGCAATTCCACTTAAGATTTCCTTAAGTTTCAGGGCGTACGGACGAGCGCTTACAATAGCCTCTTGAGAGCGTCGCAACTTTGCGGCAGAAACCATTTTCATGGCCTTTGTCATCTGCTGCGTATTTTTAACGCTCCGAATTCTTTTTTTATAAACTCTGGCTGATGCCACGTGTTTCTTTCTCCTTCGTGAATCTTTGATTAAAGGCCTTAATTGTTTCTTCTATTTTCTTCTTAATTCCATCATCAAGAACTTTTTTCTCACGAAGATCTTTCAGAAGATCTGAAGCATTCCCCTCAACATATTCAATAAAACCCCGCTCCCAATCTCGCAGTTCATCTTTACTAAACTCATCAATAAAACCATTGACGCCTGCATAAATGGTAAGAACCTGTTTCTCGACAGGGACTGGTTGATATTGGCCTTGCTTCAAAAGTTCAACAAGTCGCTCTCCACGCTGCAATTGTTTGCGAGTTGTTTCATCGAGGTCACTAGCAAATTGAGAAAACGCAGCAAGTTCCCGGTACTGGGCAAGGTTTAACCGTAACGATCCGGCTACCTGCTTCATTGCCTTAATTTGGGCAGAACCTCCAACCCGTGAAACAGAAAGGCCAACGTTAATGGCGGGACGAACTCCTGAGTGAAATAAACTAGACTCTAGAAAGATTTGACCGTCTGTAATAGAAATAACGTTCGTAGGAATATACGCCGCTATATCTCCTGCCTGTGTCTCAACAATAGGAAGAGCTGTTAAGGAGCCACCACCTTCTTCATCACTCATTTTTGCAGCTCTTTCCAACAGCCTGGAGTGCAAGTAGAAAACATCCCCTGGAAATGCTTCCCTACCTGGCGGACGTCGCAAAAGAAGAGAAAGTTGTCGGTAAGCCTGCGCCTGTTTTGTTAAATCATCATAAATAACAAGAGCATGTTGCCCACGATCTCTAAAATATTCTCCAATCGTAACACCTGAATAGGGGGCCAAAAATTGAAGAGGGGCTGGTTCAGACGCTGTTGCACTCACAATGATTGTGTAATCAAGCGCTCCATGGCTTTTAAGTTTTTCTACAACATGCGCTACCGTAGATCTTTTCTGTCCAATCGCAACATAAACACAAAAAACACTTTGTCCTTTTTGATTAATGATGGTGTCTACTGCAACCGCTGTTTTTCCAGTTTGTCTGTCTCCAATAATAAGTTCACGCTGACCTCTTCCGATCGGAACCATCGAATCAATAGCCTTAAGACCTGTTTGGAGTGGCTGGGTCACGGGTTGACGTTTCACAATGCCTGGAGCCTTTACTTCAATTTGACGAAGCTCCTGAGATTTTATAGGAGCTCCACCATCTAAAGCTTTTCCTAAGGGATCAACAACTCGGCCAATGAGTTCTTCTCCAACTGGAATAGAAACAATTTTCTTTGTTCGCTTAACAACATCACCCTCACGAATTTCGTAGTCATGGCCAAAAATGGCAACGCCAACATTGTCATGTTCAAGGTTTAAGACCATGCCGTAAATGTCACCTGGAAATAAAACAAGCTCCCCTGACATGGCATCATCCAATCCATGAACTCTGGCTACGCCGTCGCCCACTTCCAAAACAGTTCCGGTTTCAGAAACCTTAACTCGTTTTTCGAAGTTTTGAATTTTATCGTAAATAATCCGACTAATTTCTTCTGCTCTTATATCCATATTTCTCTCCTATCCCAAGAGTGACTGTATGTGAGTCCTCAAGCTTGCATCATAAATCCTACTTCCTATCTGTGCCGATATCCCACCTAAAATCTCCGGGTCGACTTTGAAAGAAGGTTGTATTTTTTTTCCCGTTATTTTCGAAAGCACGTTCATAATCTCTTGTTTGATCGCTGGCGCAACATCGTGCGCTGTCACTACCACTGATTTTAAAATTCCATTTTTTTCTCGATAAAGAGAATGATAAGAATCATAAATGTCATGAATGAGACCTAACCGTTTCTTCTCAATAAGAATGCCGATAAAGTGAGTTGATAGCTTTTCAAATTGAAGCAGTGAACAGATTTCATGAACGCTGGCAAAAATTTCTTGATTCGAAAACCCAAGCCCTTTAGAAAGAGTCGCTAAGTTAGCGTGCTTCCTCAAAACGTCACTAAAAGATTTTATATTTTTCAATATTTCTTCTTCTCTTTTATGGCGCACCGCAATTTCAAATAGCGCTTTGGAATAAACTGTTGCTAAACGACCGTTCTTCTTTGCCATATCTACCCTAAACTTCCTGAATTTGTTTAAGAGAGTTTTGGATCATTTTCTCGTGCATATTGCTCGTCACTTGCGTCTTCAATTGTTTTTTTAAATACTCAAGCAATTGTTTTTTTGTTTGATTCTCTACTTCTGCTTGCATTTTAATAAGCAACGAATCCATTTTTTTCTTCCATTCATGATTGAGCTGCTGTACCTCTTCATTTGCCCTCTCTTGTTCTTTCTTCCTATACTGCTCAAGCCTTTGTTCAAATTCACGATGTAAATTTTCCTTATCGAATACAAGCTGTGCTAGTTGCCTTTCACTAGTCTTTAGAGATTCTTCTGCAAAGTGGTGCATTTCTTGACTCAATCTAAAATCTTCGCCTATTTTTTCATTTCTGGCTTTCAATTGATTGTGAGAAGATTTTCTCAGAAGAGCCCATAAGATAATGATGAACAAGAAAAAATTGATGATTGAAAATAAAAGTGTTTTATCCATTTTCCTTTGAGCTTACGACTGTCTGTGCCAAACCTCTTCGCCATGAGAATCTTTTGAAGAAGATTTCTCTGAAAATAAACGCTTTATAACGAGAGCAGCAAGTTTTTTGACTTCTAAATCAAGCTCATCTTGGACTTCCCTCTTCTTTTTTTCTAGTTCAATATCATATTTTCGATGTTCATTTTGAAGTTTTTCCAGTTCTAAAGAATAGCCATGCTCAAAATGTTGTTCTATTTCTTTTTTTCTCACTCCAAAGTCTGAAAGTGCGTGTTTTTGCTCCATTTCAAGTTCTTTGTCGCGTCTTTGTTGTAAATTATGGGCTCTTTCTCGCATTGAAGAAGAGTCTTCTTTAAGTGTATGAAGTCTCTTTTTTCGCTCATCTAGAATTCTTAAGACGGGTCGAAATAAGAAAAAATGAAGAACTATAATAACTGAAATAAAAAGCAGCACGATATAGGGAACATATTGAAAGTTTATAACTAAATTTTCTGAAATCATCGCTCATCCAAAAAAAGACAAAGGCCAGTTTGTGCCTAACATCTGGCGCAGTGAGCGTCAACATATTGAGCCCCTGATTTCGGTGCCTTACTGCCCAACAAATTTACATAAGATATTTTACACCACCATTATTTACACCACCATTAAATGATGTTAACTAATTTTCATGGCTAGAGTTTTATTCATTCTAGTTTTTTCTCTGATCTCAAAGGTATATGCATTCAATGCAGATGTAGAATATGTGAAACCACTTATTCCTCAGGTAAACAATGACGGAAAAGTGATAGGGCAAGATGGGGCATATTCAATTGGGTTAAATGGTGAATCGTTGTGGTTATTTGGCGATACTTTTTTTGGCAACAAAAATTCAGATAATACATTCTCATATGTAGGGGCTGTACATAATACAGCTTCTATTTCTTTGGGTACCAAGGGCCTAGGTGAAATTGAGAATATTACGTACAAAAAAGATTCAAAAGGTTATGCAACCTATTTGTTACAAAACATAGATAACGAGGATCCCAAAAAACTTAAACTTTGGCCAGGACATGGTGTTCAGATTGAAGATAAAATTTATATTTATTATTCTTTAGTGGAGATCTTCGGTACAGGGTCCTTTGATTTCAGACATGCGGGTCAGGGGATTGCGGTTGGTAAGAACCCTTTAGGGCCATATAATCGACTGACTTATGAAGGTTCTACGGCGTTATGGAAAAAGGATCAGCCTCGGTTTGGTGTGGCAGTCTTGAAGGGAAAAAATCGATGGATTTATATTTATGGTAGAAACGAAAAATCTCCATACGAATTTAAACTGGTACGGGTAAAAGAAGAAAATATTTCCGATATCAACTCCTATTTTTACTTGTCGAAAAACGAAAAATGGTCTCCAATCATTGATGAGGCAATCACTTTGTTTATTCAAGGTCCTGCAGAAGGCTCAATTTCATTCAACGAATATCTTGGTAAATATGTACTACTTTATAGCCGTGTTCTAGAAAAAGATGTAGTCATTCGTACTGCTAACGTCCCTTGGGGAAAATGGTCTACTCCAAAAACTATATATAAATGTCAACAAAAAAAACCAGATGGTTTTTGTTACGCTGCTAAAGAACACCCTCAGTATTCTTCAAATAAAGGTAAAATTACATATTTTACACAAGTAGATAGCAGTTGTTTTTTCTGCTCACTTCCAGATCTCTATAAAATTGAATTTAAGAAATGATACAGATCTGTCCAGTTTAATTTAGATAACTAGGGGTAGTTGGAGCATGGGGGGGGTAGCGAGTTGGAGGAAAAATGCCAGGCAGATTTTATCTCGCTCATCCAAAAAAAGACAAAGGCCAGTTTGTGCCTAACATCTGGCGCAGTGAGCGTCAACATATTGAGCCCCTGATTTCGGTGCCTTACTGCCCAAAAAAATTCAGTAATAGCAGCTTTCACTTCTTCTACTGTTAACGGCTCACCTGACCACCATGAACCATTTTCATCAAACTTACTAATACTGCTGATGCTTATCTCGTAGCCCAACTGCTTTTTCCCATAGACGATTTTATCAGCATCTACCCTTGCACGTACTCTTATAATATTATTTTCAGCTTTTTTGATTTGAATATCACTCCCATTATCAAAAATGACATTAGTTGTATTATCTACCTCTTTAAATAGAACCTCACAATATGCACCGGTCTTTGGCCATTCTTTTTTTGGTAGCTTCGCAAAACAAGCCTCTGCATCTGCCACGACACTGTCTTCAAACCCTCCGACCAATCCTAAAAACTTTGGGGTTTCTTTTTTGTCGTCAGCAGAGACAGAAGAGCAGAGAAACAATACAAAACCTACGAAAACAATTTTTTTCATGATAACCTCCTTCTTGATGTGAACAAGCAAGAATAAATTACGGAGAACGGATAATCATGTCAATTGTAAAGTTTGGATTCGGAGTTTACCCTGAGCTCCTGCGAAGGGCCCAGGTACTGAATGACGATGCTGCCCTTAAATATCATTCAACACGAGTTTTGTGCCTGGCCTGAATTGCCTGAACTAGCAATTGTCTAATAATAGCAGCCCTGGAATTAGCTTGAAGCTTTGATAATTTATCAATTTCTAGTGCTAACCATACGGGAATTGTAATGGGAGGTAATTTAATAATCTTGCTAACACCCCCCGTGCGAATAGATTCACTAAAATCAATCTCTATATTTCCCTGATCAAAAGCTTGATCAAAGTCCAAGCTCTTGTGCTTGCTTTTCTTCATTTTTACTAGCTCTCCTTACAGAAATAATACGAATGCTCTGTTCGGCAATCGTAAATATTCCCACATAATAATTACCCTGATGTTTCCCAATGATGGCATGTCTATATTCATCCTTATCGTAAGCAACACCTGCAACCAACAAATTTTCTCCTTCAAAAATATGATCGCGAGCTTCCTCAAATGTAATTCCATGTTTTTTCTTATTTGATTCATTCTTATAACAATCCAATATGTACACAATATAATAGTATATTTATATTATTTTAGGGTCAAATCGATATGAAATAGATATAAAAAGAGTGTGCTCGCCTTAGAAGTAAAAATTAATTGCTTAAAAGAGTCTGTTTTGGTTTCATATCAAGCGGTAGAAGCTTTTTAGAATCTGTTTTTTCCATTTTTGTACTTCCCTCAAAAACAACTCCCTCTTCAATAAAGAGTGATGGTGTTTTGATATTGCCACGAATGATAGCGGGTGAATAAACCTCAACCCTTTCATGCGCTAAAATATCGCCCACAACCTCGCCGTGAATCATAGCGACTTTTACTTCAATACTTGCTTTCACGTGGGCGCCCTTTCCTATAATAAGTATATCGCTTGCCAAAATAGACCCTTTAAAATTTCCAGCAATCCGAACAGTGCCTTGAAATGAAAGCTTTCCTTCAAACTCGCATCCGGAATCAATAATCGCAGAAATAGGTGAAGAGTTTTTTGCAGGTACAACATCACTTACACCTTTGTTTTTTTTCTTTCTTATGAACATTCTTTCTCGTTCAATTTTTCAAAAAAATCCATGATTCTCATAAGGTCCTGCTTTGAATAAAATTCAATGCTAATTCTGCCCCGACACTTTTTATTTGAAAAAATGAGCACCTTAGTCTTCAGTGTTTGACGCAACTGATCTTCAGCAGTTCTTATTTCAACAGGCTTTGATATTTTAACTGTTTGATTTTCTTGGGCTTTTTTGCTCTGTACGAGTTCTTCAGTTTGTCTCACACTAAGATTTCTCTGCAGTATTTCATCCAAACTATCCTGCTGATCATCGGAAGATGATAGAGACAAAAGAGCTCTAGCATGCCCCATCGATATGCGTCTTTCAATAAGGGCTTTTTTAAGTG
>JACOXK010000077.1 GCA_016182335.1 Deltaproteobacteria bacterium
AATGCAAAAAAAACAATTATTTCAATATGTTATAAAGTTGAGCGGCGGTGAAGACGAGAAAATGCCGAAAATTGTCACTCAAAAAACGAAATTTTCGTCGCAGTCTGCTTCTCGCAAAACCAAAAATACTCTCCATAAAACCAGCAAAATCAATTGAATTTTTTCAGGACAGGATGACTTTCTTTCTACCAGAAACAGCAACAATAAATCCCCGGATATTTGCTTCCTGACAGAGCCCATCAAGGAACCCTGAAAGACCTCCTCAGGATAGGCCACGTGAAGGGGCACATTCTTGGATAACAAGAAAAAATACTATCGATCAGAATGTGAGGTTCTGTAGTTTGCAAAACCCGGTTGTTTAATCCCAATATATCGGGTATATTGGGATCATGATCTCAAGACTTATAACTCTGCCAAATTACTATAGTTTTTTCTTGTTCGGTCCGAGGGGTTCGGGTAAATCAACACTTCTAAGAAAAACCTTTCAGGGAATGCCCAATCTCCTATGGTTAGATTTATTGGATACTGAGCAAGAGGCTCGATTTCAATCACACCCAGGGGAACTTTTGAATCTGACGGCCTCCCTTAAACCAAAAAGTTGGGTTGTCATAGATGAAGTTCAGAAAGCTCCCAAGCTTCTTGATCTTGTGCACAAGCTGATAGAAGAAAAGGGACTTCTTTTTGCACTGTCAGGCTCTTCAGCTCGTAAATTGAAGAGAGGCGCAGCAAATCTACTTGCAGGTCGAGCTTTCATATTTCATCTTTACCCATATACCTCTATAGAACTTGCTTCCACTTTCGATTTAAGTCAAATAATGCATTGGGGGGCTCTTCCTAAAGTTTCTGAATTTCAAAATGAAAACGACAAGAAACTGTTTCTTCAAGCTTATGCCAATACTTATTTAAAAGAAGAGATTCAAATGGAACAAATTGTTCGAAATCTTCCGTCATTTAGAAAGTTTCTTGATGCAGCAGCTCAAATGAATGGTCTTCCATTGAATTATTCTAAAATAGGAATGGATATTGATACAGACCATTCGGGCGTAAAAAATTTTTTCGAAATATTAGAAGATACACTTATTGGCTTTCGACTGCCTACTTATGATACCTCATTTCGTAAACAGCAGCGACAAGCTCCAAAATTTTATTTCTTTGATTGTGGTATTAAACGCGCACTCAATCATTTACTAGATATTCCACTAAAGCCTAAAACATATGAATTCGGGCGAGCTTTTGAACATTTTTTTATTCTCGAATTATATAAACTATGTGCTTATAGAAACAGAGATGAAACTCTTTCATATTTACAAACAAAAGATAATCTTGAAATTGATCTCATTATTTCAAGGCCTGGAAAGTCTACGATTTTTTTGGAGATTAAATCAACAGCTCATATTACAGAACAAGATGCCTCTTCATTGAGAAAATTTACAAAAGATATTCAGAATAAAGTGAGCATTATTGTATCATTAGATGCGCAATCTAAATCATTTGATTTTGTTCAAGCTTATCATTGGCAAGCATTTATTTGTCTTTTTCTTGAAGAGAAAATCTAGAGTTCCCACTTGCAGCGGTGATATTTAAATGCTTCATTAAAGAGGATTTATGTACGATATTATTTGTATCGGCGCAGGTGCTTCGGGGATTTTTCTTGCACTTTCTCTACTTGAAAAAAATGCCAATCTCAAAATTCTGATTCTTGATAAAGGTAAAGCTCTCACAGACCGCAATCGTAAAAAAGGGGCTGATGTTGTTGAAGGTTTTGGGGGTGCTGGAAGTTTTTCCGATGGCAAACTAGTGATGAGTATTGAGCGTGAGTACGGGGGTAACCTTCAAGATTATATTCATGATCTTAACCTCTTTCAAACCCTCATGAATAAAGTCGATGAAACCTACATGAGGTTTTCTGATAAAAAAGACATTCGTGTTTATGGTGATGCAGATCGAGATATCGAAAAAATAAAAATGCGTGCAGGACGGGCTGGCCTTCATTTGCTTTCCGCACGTATTAGGCATTTGGGCACAGATAATAATTATGAAATTCTTAAAAACATGTTTGTGTACCTTCAGAATAAAGTTGATATTCGGTTTCTTTCAGAAGTTTGTTTTATTGAGCCCAAAGATAGGGGATTTACTGTCGGAATTAGAGATTTAGCGAATAATAACGAATATCAAGCATCTTCAAAATATTGCGTTCTGGCACCTGGGCGACGGGGAATGAAATTTTTTAAAAAAGTAGCTAAAGATTTGGGTCTACCTCTGATTAATAATCAAGTGGATATTGGAGTTCGGGTAGAATTTTGGTCACATGTAATGGACATAGTTATCACGATGACAGTAAGAAAACTCCAAATACGAACTATGCCCTGCTTGTTTCAACCCAATTTACACAACCTTTCGATGACCCTTTTGGGTACGGCCAGGCAGTGGCAAGGCAGTGCAATGCTTTAGGGGAAGGGGTTATTGTTCAGCGTTTAAAAGATTTGAAAGAAAACAGACGCTCCACAGAAAAGAGAATTATGGAGATGAATATTCAACCCACTCTCAAAGAAGCAACCCCTGGTAATTTGGGATATGCACTTCCTTACACTCAGCTGCAAGCTATTTTAGAAATGATTTCTCTGTTGGATGGGATAACCCCAGGTGTGGATGGCCCTGACACGTTGCTCTACGGACCTGAAATTAAATGGTATTCAAGTCGAACAGAATTAAAAAATAACCTTGAAACACTCAAGTATAATAATCTTTATTGTGCAGGAGATGGTGTTGGCATTACAAGAGGAATTGTTCAAGCAGCTCAATGTGGCATTATCATCGCCAACAATATTATGGAAAAAGAAGGACTTTGTTGACTTTAAAATTCAAAATGATACGACCAAATTTCTATGTCTGAGAAACTTTATGCTGCTTCACATAGCCATTATCCTCGTATAGGGGAAAGTGACGCTCATTTAAGACTTCGACGTGCCTATCATCAAAAAGATAAAGGGAAAATCACAGATCAAGAATTTTTGAATATTGAAGACAGTTATGTTCAAGATATTATTCTTGAACAAGAAAGCGCAGGCCTTGATGTTGTTACAGATGGTCTCATTCGCTGGCGTGATTCCATTTCCCATGTTTTACAAAATTGGAAGGGAGTGCACATCAACGGACTTCTTCGGTTTTTCGACACTAATTTTTACTTTAGACAGCCTATTGTTGTTGATGACGTAAAAATTCAAGATGGGTGGCTGCAGAGAGAAGTTCAATATTTGGTATCTCATACTTCAAAAAGGGCAAAATTTGTTTTAACCGGCCCCGTGACACTAGCGTCCTTGTCCAAAATTCAAGCATCCCAATATAAAGATGGGGATTTTTGCGAAGAGATAGCTCGTAATTTATTGTCGCGTATTGATTCTTTATTAAGTTTAGGAGTTTCTCAAATTCAAATCGACGAACCTTACATTGTGAAAGATCAAAGTTTGCTTCCCGTTTTGAAAGGCTTTTTAGGGGATATTCGCAAGTCTTATCATGACAGAGCCCATGTTATTTTAAGTGTTCATACGGGAGATATAGCTTCTGTTTATTCAGACCTGCAAGACATGCCGGTAGATTCCCTTCTCTTAGATTTTACTTATTCGGCGAAGTTGCCTGAGATAATTGAAAGAGATGGGTCTGCCAAGTCTTTGGGATTAGGCCTGTTAGATGGGCGTAATACAAAATTGGAAAATAAAGAAGATATTTTTCCTATTTTAGAAAAATTGCTTCCAAGACTTCCCAGCCGTGGAAATTTTTTATCAACATCAACAGGTCTTGAGTATTTACCCAGAGACCGCGCCTATAATAAAATTGAAAGACTGGCATCGCTTGTAGCGGAGTGGAACAATGAATCTTGAAAGTTTAGGAATTAAATTGCCTCTATTTCCTGTAAGCAGTGTTGGAAGTTTTCCAAAACCGCTGTCTATTAAAAAAGCTCGTGCACAGTTTTGCTCTGGCGAAATTTCAGAAAATGAGCTTTTCGAGGTTGAAAAGGAAGCCACTCGAAAATGGATAGAGTTTCAAAATGATATTGGCATTGATGTGGTTGTGGATGGCGAAATGTATCGTGGTGATATGGTCGCCTATTTTGCAGAACGATTGCCCGGTTTTGAAGTGGGAGGCTTTGTTCGCTCTTATGGCAACCGATATTACCGAAAGCCTATCGTCACCGGAAAAGTTTCCTGGGAAAAGCCTTTGACAGTTTCCTGGTGGGAGTATGCGCAAAGTCTTACGAAAAAACCTGTCAAGGGAATGCTCACAGGGCCGTATACTATCATGGATTGGTCTTTTAATGAATATTATAACTCACGCAGAGACACTGCTTTGGCTCTAGCACAAGTTGTGCGTCGTGAAGTAGAAGCGCTTATTGCAGCAGGGGCTAGGATTATACAAATTGATGAGCCAGCCTGCAGTGTTCGAACGGATGAACTTTCTTTAGTGGTTGAAGCAATGGATGCTGTGACTCGTGATTTGTCGGCGTATTTTCTGACACATATTTGCTATGGAGATTTTGAAAAAATTTATCCTGGAATGTTAGATATACCTGTTGATAATTTTGATTTAGAAATGTCGAATAGTGATAATTCGCTCTTAACTTGTTTTAAAAAACAACCCTTCACAAAAGATCTTTCTGCAGGAGTTGTCGATGTGCACACTCATCGGATTGAATCGCATGAAGAGGTTGTCAAAAGAATTCGTGAGATCGCTGAATTTGTTCCCCTGAAACAACTTTGGATTGACCCGGATTGTGGTTTAAAAACTCGAAGTGTCAAAGAAGCCAAGCAGAAGCTGCGAACCATAGTAGATACTGTAAAAGAGCTTCGAAAAGAATTTCACTGATACATGCATAAATAATCTCATACCGCGTTCTCGCCAAAAATCTCCTCGACGTACTATTAAATACGCCTCCGTCGTTTTTTTGGCTGCGGCCTTGTCTGAGATTATTTATGCATGTATCAGCGATCCATTAATGTAAGAATATGGATAAGATGGCAATATACTTATTACGTTATACTTCCGAGCTTAGTCTTAAGGGTAAGAACCGTTCCCTTTTTGAAAACAAACTTCTCAATAATATTAAAGCGCTATTTGGACCTTCTGAAATAGAAATTAAAAAAGAACATCGAAGGGCTTATATTCTTTCAGATTTATCATCTGCTATGATTCATTCTAAATTATCATGCATCGCAGGGCTTTCTTCATGGAGCGAAATTTTAGTAAGTGAATTAGATATTGAATCCATATGCCGAACAGTGGAGAACTTTGTATGTCGTCGCGAGGCCTTCGAAGAGGGCCGTGGCGATCCGATCTCTCATTTAGATCAAAAAAAAGATTGCTTCGATTTGCGAGGCAAATCTCGCAATGACACATGTATTAGATTCTCCATCCAGGCACGGCGTGCCAATAAAAAATTTCCACTCACCTCTCCTGAAATAAATCGATATGTAGGAAAGCACATTGCAGAAAAATTTCCACAACTTATAGGTGATTATAAAAATCCAGATTTTTCTATTAGAATAGAAATTCAGGAGCATCAAGCCTGCATTTATGAAAACATTGAACGTGGGATGGGAGGGCTTCCGGTGGGAACTGGGGCAAAGCTTGTAAGCCTCTTATCGGGTGGGATCGATTCTCCCGTTGCCTCATGGATGATGATGAGACGAGGCAGCCCCATTATTTTTGCAACTTTTCACTCCCCTCCTTTTCTCGAAGAAGAAGGGATTGAAAAAATTCTAACGCTTGCAAAACATTTATCTCGCTATCAACCTAAAACAAAAATTTATAAAGTTTTTTTCACTGAAATTCAAAAATCTATTAAACTGAATACCCACGATAGATATAGGACCATTCTCTATCGTCGTTTTATGCATCGTGTAGCTGAAAAAATTGCTCAGAAAGAAAATGCACAAGCGTTGATTACAGGTGAGAGTCTGGGTCAGGTTGCCAGCCAAACGCTAGAAAATCTAACCTGTATTGGAAATGCAACGAGTCTTCCAGTTTTGCGTCCCCTTATTGGTTTAGAGAAAGAAGAAATTATTGAAAGAGCTAAAAAAATAGGAACGTACGAGATTTCCATTCAGCCTTATAGTGATTGTTGCACATTATTCGCCCCTCAAAATCCAACCACAAAAGCTTCTTTAGATAGAATTCTAGAAGAAGAGAAAAAGTTGGATGTTGAAAATTTAGTGTCTGATGCATTTGAAAAAACAGAAGTTATTACAATAGGTTCATTGCTTTGAGAGCTTAATGAAAGTTGTACAGGTTGTGGGAAGTCTTCCCATTGTTTCTGTTAAAACCGCATTTTTGAAAAATAAAAATGTTTCATTGCACAAAAAGTTACAGTTAAGAAAATTCAATAAAAGACTATTTTTTTGCATTGATGATGAGAGTGCCTCTTTCACCAGCAAATTTTCTAAGAGTTAAATTGATTAAAGTTTGATAGGGAACCCCTTCTTTTTCAGCTAATGCTTGATAAAAGCGTAATACATCAGCATCTAAACGCAAAGTTTTTTGAACTTTTTTTTCGCGGAAAAATTTTCCACGAATCCCTTGTTTAAAATTATATTCCTTCTTCATATTGTCTTTTTTCCCTCCTTGTAGCGACTCTTGCTGATATTATCCGAATAAATTCTTGCTTTCCATGTGTCATATAAGTATGAACAACGATTATTGTAGACAAATTCATAGAACGTCCAATGGTTATCCATCTTTCTTCATCAGAAGATTTTTTATCAATAACTGATAAATGTAATGGGTCACTAAAAACCGTTGCAGCAAATTCAAATGAAATTCTATGTTTGATGACATTAATACTGTTTTTCTTTGGATCCCATGTAAATAACACTATAACTACATTGTAGTTTATATAGATCAATGGGTCAAGAGTCAGTTGGATTTTCAAGGTAACAATATAAATGAAATTCAAATAAGTCGCTGATACTCTGCCAGAGGTTGTTTCCAGACAGGAATGCCGCAATAACGGTCACCCTCTGGGCAGTAGGGTTTAATATGAGCCTCTTTACGAAGATAACATGGCGCCAAGATATGGTTACCAATATTTGGAAATAATTGAGACACTTGTTTTAACTCATCAATCGTCGAATAAAAAATTTCCTCTTGTGCATTATAACAAGTGCGTAGTTTCCACTTGTGGTGAAATGAAAGAAGATCCCCTGACTCTTCAAACCGAATGGCATGAGAATTCGGTAAAAGATAATGAGCTTTTTCAAAACTAACCCCTTGTTCTAGAAGTTGATTGATTGCATCATAAGTTTTTTTCATGACGTCCAAGTAAATTTCAAGGGAGTGTTCATTTTTTTTTATAACTTGCGGAATTATGAAATCAGGCTGTCCGATATAGTGGGCTTCAAGAATTGGGCGGCTTGAGGGAAGCGTACGATGACGCTGTTCTTGAGAGTCTGCCGTATGGCTTAACTTCTTTCGAAAAGTAAAGTGGACATGATGTAAAGCCCTCGAAAGTTTTGTATGCAGAGCAGGATTTAAAGTGTCAGAAAAATATTTATTTTGGTTTGGATGAAGAACAAGATCAATAGCTTTTTCATCTGACAATTGAGAAATGCTTGCACCAAATATATTGCGAACAGCATTTGCCAAAGTTTTTTCAGCATGGGCACTATAATCAATGAGCTTTGAACTCAAATTTTTAAGACTTAAATCAAATTCTTGAATGAAGTTCCCATCCTCCCGCAATGGATGAGAGGCTTTATTTAGCGAGAAAAAAAATCGAGCCTCAGGAGTTTCTTCTATATTATAAGGCTCTGAAAGATCTTTTTTAAAATCAGGGTCAAGCTTTACAACTTGATCAATCATTTGAGAAACAAGTTCTGTTTGTTCGCAAGGTGTGTCAAGCATTGCTTGCATTCTGTGATATCGAAGTAACGTGAGAGCCGAAATAGTGTGATACAGATAAGCATATGTAGCAATAGGCAAGCAATAACGGGCCACCTCATAACTTTTTTTAAGAATGGTTTTATCCCATTTTTCTCTTGATTTTTTTCGATGAGGAAAAATTTTATAGTATTCTAGTTCAACAGTTGGCTTCACAAGCTCAATTAATATAAGATAAGCATCCATCTGTAGTCGTAAAGTATTTCTGTAAATTTTATCTGAAATTTCAGGAAGTTGTGGAATTAAAAAATTTTCTTCTTTGACTTTGACATAACGCTGAGAAACTTGTTCCGAATTATAATAAGGGTGCGAGTGTAAAAAGGACCAGATACAGCTTCGCGAGACGTTTTCTAGAGCGAATACAAAATGTGCATGTTGCCTGGTTGTGAGGTGCCCCGCTTCTTTCGTGTTCTTAGCTATTTTGTCGCGTAAAAGTCTACTCTGCTCATCAGGGCTTATTTCTTCAATTGAGATAATACCTTTTGATGAATAACATGTCCTGGCAGATGCGATAGCCAAGTCATAGGGTTTTTGGATAATACTGATGAGTTTAACTGTGGGTTTTTGGCTTGCCCATTTCACGGTTTTTTTATTCAAGCAAAGAAACTGGCATGTGTCATCTAGGCAGCAATTTTGACAGTTTTTACGCGACATTATATATACTGAGGACTATGCAGCGCGTTATGTTAAAATCAAAAATTCATAAAGCTACAATTACTGCTGTGAATCTTCATTATCAGGGCAGTATGAGTATTGACCCAGTTTTAGCACGCGCCGCCAAGCTTTTTCAATTTGAAAAAATACATGTTTACAATCTTTCTAATGGAGAACGATTTAGCACTTATGTGATTTTTGGAGAGGAAAATAGCCGAGAAATTCACCTTAATGGCGCTGCTGCTTGGAAGGCGCGCCAAGGAGATCTTGTTATTATTGCAAGTTATGGCAATTATGACGAGCAAGAACTTCGAACCTACAAGCCCGATCTTGTTTTTGTCGACAATAATAATCGCATTTTTCATACTGACACAAATATTGTAGACCCGCGAATGCCTCATGACGAGAGATTACCAAATTTCTTGATTCAAGCAGAAGGAATCTCAGGCAAGGCCGCAGCGAAAGCGGGTGACGCAAGCGTACATGGAAGTACGCTGAAGAGCCCGATGAGCGAGAACGCAGCATGAGGTTTCTTATGCTAGAATCAATGCGTGGATAAATATCAAGTCGCAAATATTTTAGAAGAGATAGCTGTTTTATTAGAACTTAAAGGGGACAATCCTTTTAAAGTTCGAGCGTTTCATAATGGTGCCAGGGCCATAGAAAGCTTAAGTCATGATCTTTACGACCTTGTTTCGAAAAAGAAACTTCGTGAAATTAAAGGAATCGGAGGCCATTTAGCACAGATCATTACAGATTTGGTTTTGACTGGTCGGTCGAAAGATCATGAGGCACTTCGAAAAAATTTTCCAGATGGAGTATTGGAACTTCTTAAAATCCCTGGACTAGGACCTAAAAAAGTAAAAAAACTTTATACAGAACTTCATATCAAAAATGTAAGAGAGTTGGAATATGCCTGCAATGAAAATCGTCTTTTAACATTAGAAGGATTTGGTGAAAAAACTCAAGATAAAATTTTAGAAGGCATTAAACATCATCTTAAACATCAGGATAAACATTTATTTCCTCAAGGCTTCCTTGACGCCATCAATTTAAAAAATGAACTTAGTTCTGTCATCCCTGCGAAGGCAGGGATCCAAATTGAAATTGCTGGAAGTCTTCGAAGGCACAAAGAATTGATTCGTGATATCGATATTCTTGTTTCTTCTTCTTCTAAGCTCAGTGATGTTATGGATCACTTCGTAAAGTTAAAAGAAGTGTCAAAGGTTAACCAAAAGGGTGAGACAAAGTCGAGTGTCATTTTACACTCTGGTATTCAAGTTGATCTTCGGTGTGTTAAGGAAAAAGAATTTCCCTATGCTTTGATGTATTTTACGGGAAGTAAAGAACACAACACAGTTTTAAGAGGTATTGCTAAGAAGAAAAAACTCAAACTTAATGAATATGGTTTGTTTAAAGGAAATAAAAACATCGAATGTAAATCGGAAGAAGAAATTTATGAAAAACTTGGGCTCTCTTATATTCCACCAGAGCTTCGTGAAAACATGGGAGAAATCGAAGCTGCGCAATCATCAGTAGTCCCGCCATCCCGAGTCAATTTGTCATCCCGAGCGCAGCGAGTGATTCCCAAATTAGTAGAAGAAAAAGATATTCGCGGCGTTTTTCATAATCACACAACCTCCAGTGACGGTAACGCAACGTTGGAAGAAATGGTTGCTGCCGCAGAAAAATTAGGATTTGAATACATTGGTATTTCAGATCATAGCCAGTCGGCCCATTATGCTCATGGGTTAAAACCTATAGACGTCAAGAAACAGCACCAAGATATTGATAAATTACAGAAAAAGTTTAAAAAAATCACTATTCTTAAAGGAGTTGAATCTGACATTTTAAACGATGGTTCATTGGATTATCCAGACAGTGTACTTGCATCATTTGATTTTGTTATCGCTTCAATTCATTCCAAGTTCAACATGCCTGAAAAAGAAATGACTCATCGTATTGTTAAAGCTTTGAAGAATAAATACACGACGATGATTGGCCATCCGACTGGCAGGTTGATTCTAGGGCGTGCTGGCTATCAGGTGGATGTTAAAGAGCTCATTCATGTTGCAGCATCTCTTGGAAAGCCCGTGGAGATAAATGCTAATCCTCATCGGTTTGATATCGATTGGAGATGGTGGCCTTTGCTTAAAGAAAATAAAGTTTTAGTGAGTATTAACCCTGATGCTCATAGCACTGCAGGGATTGCCGATGTGTTTTATGGAGTTGGAATTGCCAGAAAGGCGTGGATGAGGAAGGAGGATGTGTTGAATGCAAGGAGTTTAAATGAAGTACTAAAAATTATTTAAAAATGAGGAATATTGGAATCGTATGTACTTTTGCTTGCTCAGACAGCGCTCCTCGGGCAGTAGCCCTGCGGTGCGAACTCGCCACAAAAGCACCTACGATTCCAATCCCCACCATGTATTTTTTTTAGATACTTACTTTAAATGAGGTTAGGTGTGGAAAGAAAAGAAAGGGCGAAGGAAATAGTAAAAATACTGAAAAAAGAATATCCGGATGCGCAGTGTAGTCTGCACTTTTCGAATCCACTAGAACTTCTCATTGCTACTATTCTCTCTGCTCAGTGTACAGATGAAAGAGTTAATAAAGTTACTCAAAATCTATTTAAAAAATATAAATCAGCTCATGATTATTCAGAAGCTTCTCAAACTGAACTAGAAAAAGATATTCATTCTACTGGATTTTATAAAAACAAAGCCAAAAATATTCGCTCGTGCTGCAAAGACATTGCTGAAAAGCATCAGAGTAAAGTTCCTCAAACAATGGAAGAGTTAACCCAGCTAGCAGGGATTGGGCGGAAAACTGCGAATGTAATTCTGGGAAACATATTCGAAATACCAGGTCTTGTTGTGGATACTCATGTTAAACGCCTTTCTCATAGAATGGGCCTTACAAAGCAGAGTGATCCTGTCAAAATTGAATTTGATCTTCATAAAATCATTCCTGAAAAAGATTGGACAAATTTTTCTCACCTGTTGATTCATCATGGAAGAAAAATATGTACTGCCAGAAAAGCTAAATGCGACATTTGCTGTGTTAATAAAATCTGTCCTAAGATTATCTAATTGTTATCGTACTTGTCATT
This sequence comes from Deltaproteobacteria bacterium, assembly GCA_016182335.1. Taxonomy (GTDB): domain Bacteria; phylum Bdellovibrionota; class JACOXK01; order JACOXK01; family JACOXK01; genus JACOXK01. Next base: position 11,696 of record JACOXK010000077.1, read on the forward strand.
GCGAGGGATGCTATTGCATCCCGTGGCAATCTAAATATCGATCCTTCACATTCGTTCAGGATGACAGAGGCAATTACTATGACGGCGTTCACAAACTGCGTAATATTCTGGCCCTTCCCAACCTTATCAAAGGGCGGAATATCATTGATGTAATGATGATCCCACGGTTTTACAATTTCTTGTAGAGCAGACCTCACCTGAAGATAATCGATCACCATACCTTCGTGATCTAGTTTGGAAGCTCGAACGAAAACCTCTATTTTCCAGCTGTGCCCATGGAGGGGCTCAGGGACGCCATGGTACTCTCTTAAATTATGGGCGGCTTCAAATCGTTGCTCAGCGCGAATAACAAATGATTTTTTGATCATATTTGAATCCTCTCTAACACATGTTCTAATAAAATGTCATCCCACGCACTGACAGAGGGGGTTCCTGGAAAACTCCGAATGACATATTTATCTTTTGTTAATTATTTCTAGCGCCCTCTATTGACTTTAAAACTTCAAGGCTGATATCGCGTGTAGATTAACCAACAGGAGGTTTTATTATGAAAAGATTATGTGGCTTGTTTCTATTGTTGACTTTGACCGGGGCATTCGCAGCGGAACTCAGAGAGCTACCCACAACTTACAAAGAGTATGATGTGACTCTTGACCAGGGTGAGAAGATTACGCTCGTTGCTACAAGCGGGGTTTATTTTGATAATTATCGTAAAGTTGTTTGATTTGTT
>JACOXK010000078.1 GCA_016182335.1 Deltaproteobacteria bacterium
CCACATCCATAAAGAACAATAAAAACAATTGCGTAAATAAACCAACTTTTGATCATAGGATGGGCATTTATAGCACAAATGGGGTTCTCTTACAAGAGTAAGAACTTCCAACCTATGGAAATTCTTGCTTCTTTTGGACTTGACACAAAAAAAAATATTCTTCACACTGATTCTAGGTATTATTTGTGTTGTGTTCTAGTTTTAATAATGTGCAGGTTTTGACGACTTTTCCCAATAGGCGGTTTTCTGCCTATTGGGATTTTTTTTGTTAAGTCAAGCATGTAAGGGAGGGGATATATGGCTAAGGGACATGTAAAATGGTTCAATGACAATAAGGGATTTGGATTCATTGAACGTCCTAATGAGCCTGATGTATTTGTTCATTATACAGCTATCTCAGGTGATGGGTTTAGAACTTTAAGCGAAGGACAAGAAGTCGAATTCGAACTTATCAATGGAGATAAGGGCCCACAGGCTCAAAACGTTCTGAAAATTGCTCACTCAGTTTAATTCTTTCTCCCACTTCATATTCGCTTGAAGTGGGAGAAAACTCTTTCTATATTTTAAAAGAATGAATAAGATCGCGGTTCTCACAAGTGGTGGAGACGCTCCAGGTATGAATGCAGCTCTGCGAGCTATTGTTCGCACAGGAATCGAACTTGGTTATGACATGTATGGTGTACGTCAGGGTTATCTAGGCCTCATCTGGGGGAATACTCTTTACTATGACAAAAATTACAACTTCTTCGAAAAGGAGAATGATACTTTCTATTGTATTGATTATGATCGAGTGCGATTTCATTCTCATCAACTTCGACGAGCAGTTAATCTTTATAATCAAGAAAAACAATTTTATTCCTACAAGAATATTTTTACAACGAAGCGCGGTTTTGTGTGCATCCATCCAGAGGTTTTGCAGAAATTATCTTTAAAATCTAACAAATACATTCGTCGTCTCTCTCATCAAGATGTGGATAGTATTATTGGAGAAGGTGGAACAATACTGGGCACCTCCCGTTGTCCTGAATTCAAACAAAAAACATTTCAAAAAAAAGCAGTTAAGAATCTTCATAATTTAAAAATTGATAATATTATTATCATAGGTGGAGAAGGCTCCTTAAGTGGCGCTCTTGCTTTAAGCCAATACAAAACATCTGAAGGTCATCCTCTCAAAGTAATTGGTGTTCCTGGTTCCATCGATAATGATATCGGTTGCACATCGGTTTCTATTGGCACATACACGGCTGTTAATACCATCACGACTGCTTGTAATCATATTACAAATACTGCAAGCGCTCATAAAAGAGTTTTTATTGTTGATGTGATGGGCCGTGACTGCGGTTATCTCGCATTGGCTTCTTTTGTTGCTGCAGGAGCAGATTTTGCTTTATTTCGAGAAAGTGGGACGACACTTAAACAAGATATCAAAAGATTGATTCAAAAAATTAAAAATGATTTTTCTCTCTCCCGACGCAAACAAAGGTTTATTATTATAAAATCTGAAAACTATGGTGTAGAAAGTACAAACCTGCGTAAACAGTTGGAGAAAGCCTTTGAGAATTCTCCTCATAGAATTGGGGTGCGAATTACAAATCTAGGACATGTTGTGCGTGGAGCTCCTGCAACATCATTTGATCGACTCTTGGCTTGTAGGCTGGGAGCTGCTGCTGTTCATTCGCTCTATCATAATAAAAGCAGTGTGATGGCAGGCTGGATTGGATACGGTCGATATGAAGCATCTGCCGCTGATCCAGGTGTTGGTTTGTGGCCGCTTAGACAAGTAATCTTAGAAACAAAAAAATCAAGAATGGGAAAACAAAAGTATGTGTATCATCGAATCATGGCCTATTTTAAGCTAGGAACGCTTTTATCTCACTGAAACTTGACAAGGCTCAAAACAGACGAGTAGTATGTACCAATAATCAGTTCTTCGAATAAATAATAAATATTAAAATCATTAAAAACGATAAATGATCCAGTCTCAGAACGATGTCGCTTAAAATAAATAATCTTTAAAAAGGAGTTTACATGCACTTACAAGAACTAAAAGCGAAAAACATTGATGAACTTAATGCCATAGCCAAAAAAATGAAAATTGAAGGGGCCGCAGGAATGCGAAAGCAAGAGTTAATCTTTGCATTATTACAAGCCCATACAGAAAAAGAAGGGAGCATCTTTGGTGAAGGAGTTTTAGAAGTTCTGCCCGATGGTTTTGGCTTTTTAAGGTCTCCAGATTACAATTATTTACCCGGCCCTGATGATATTTATGTCTCTCCCTCTCAAATTCGAAGATTCAATATAAGAACGGGAGATACTGTTTCTGGCGAAATTCGACCCCCAAAAGAATCTGAAAGATATTTCGCCCTTCTTAAGGTTGAAGAAATCAATCATGAAAAACCAGAGAGTGCCAGGCAAAAAATTCTCTTTGATAACTTAACTCCACTTTATCCAAACCAGCAATTCAACTTGGAATTTCATCCAACGAATTACTCAACCCGAATTATTAACATGATTTCTCCGATAGGCAAGGGACAACGTGGCTTAATTGTATCTCCGCCCAAAGCAGGTAAAACAATGCTTCTTCAAAACGTTGCAAACGCCATTACAGCTAATCATAAAGAAGCAAAACTTATTGTGCTTCTGATTGATGAGCGTCCAGAAGAGGTGACAGACATGGAGCGTTCAGTTGATGGAGAAGTTATTAGCTCTACCTTTGATGAGCCTGCACAGCGTCACGTTCAGGTTGCTGAAATGGTCATTGAAAAGGCAAAACGCCTTGTAGAGCATGGCAATGATGTTGTTGTGTTGCTGGATAGTATTACACGTCTTGCTCGAGCCTATAATACGGTGGTTCCACCCAGTGGAAAAATCTTATCAGGTGGTGTGGACTCTAATGCACTTCATAAACCTAAGAGATTTTTTGGTGCTGCTCGTAACATCGAAAATGGCGGGTCTCTTACTATCATCGCAACGGCTCTCGTCGATACGGGAAGCCGTATGGATGAAGTTATTTACGAAGAATTTAAGGGCACAGGTAATATGGAAATTCATCTAGACAGAAAGCTTTCAGACAGAAGAGTGTTTCCTGCTATTGATATCAATAGGTCGGGAACAAGAAAAGAAGAGCTTCTTATGTCAGATGTCATGCTTCAGAAGATTTGGATTTTAAGAAAAGTTTTGGCACCGATGAATCCTATTGATAGCATGGAGTTTCTGTTAGATAAGATTAAAGGCACAAAGACGAATCAGGAATTCATTGACTCAATGAATTCTTAGGAATTAACCGCATCTTTTTACTTAATACTTTGCCATAGTTAGCTCGTTAGAAACCCTCCTTGACAATGAACCAAATATTGAGGCAAAATTTGGTTCATGTTCCATAGAGAAGTTAAGTTATCGAAATCTCATAGTTTTTTTCTATTTGGTGCCCGAGGAACAGGGAAAACGAGCCTTCTCAAAAAGACTTTTCCTCCTTCACAGGCATTGTGGCTGGATCTATTGGACCCAGCTTTAGCAGATAAGCTTATTGCAAGACCAGGAGAGCTAGAAAGAATGCTTGATGCAGACAGCAGAAAGTGGGTGGTTATTGATGAGGTTCAAAAGGTCCCAAAGATTTTGGATATTGTACATCAACAGATTTTTGATAAAAAACACTTTTTTGCACTCACGGGTTCAAGTGCCAGGAAACTGAAGAGAGGCGCTGCTAATCTCCTTGCAGGGCGAGCTTTTGTTTTTTCACTTTTCCCCCTAACACATATCGAAATTGGTGAAACATTTAATCTTAACAGCGCTCTTCAATTTGGGACACTTCCCGAAATTTTCAATCTATCTCAAGATATTGATAAGAGCAGATTTTTGAAGTCCTATGCCCTCACCTATATAAAGGAGGAAATTGTTGCAGAGCAAGTTGTTAGAAACCTTCCCCCGTTTCGAAGATTTCTTGAGGTAGCTGCTCAGGGGGATACCGATGTCATCAATTATTCCAATGTGGCGAAAGATGTGATGTCAGATCCAAAGACAATTGCTAGCTATTATGAAATTTTAGAAGATACGCTGACTGCAGTGATCCTTCCAAGTTTTCATCACTCCATTCGAAAACGGCAAAAGCATGCACCCAAATGTTATTTTTTTGATTCTGGTGTTGTTCGTGCTCTTGCTGGACTGATTGACAATGATATTGCTCCTTCGAGTTTCGAGTATGGCCAAAGATTTGAAAGTTTCATCGTGAATGAAATTCATCGTTTACTGACATACACAGAAAAGCAATTTCAATTGTCATATATTCGAATTGATAACGACAGAGAAATTGATCTTGTCATTGAACGCACCGGAGAGCCTACTTTTCTGTGTGAAATCAAATCGACTTCTACTGTCGATGAGCGCCACTGTAAGCATCTAGAATCCCTTGGAAAGGACTTTCGAAAGAGCATACAGCTTCTGATCTCATTAGATCCTGTTCCAAAAAAAATTGGTTCCACAACAGCTCTGCCATGGCCAGCGGCAATTCAGGCAATTCTTTCATCTTCCGGATTATAGAAATTAAAAAGCATCTTTTATGCTTAATACTTCTATTATTTCTTACTGAGAAATTTGAGGAACTCTGTTTCTGTTAGAATTTTAATTCCTAATTTAGTAGCTACTTTAAGCTTACTTCCAGGTTCTGCTCCAACAACCACATAATCCGTATTTTTTGAGACAGATCCAGCTACACGTGCCCCATGTGATTCCAATTGTGCTTGAGCCTTAGCTCTACTCATGTTTTCAAGCTCTCCTGTGAGCACAAAGATTTTCCCATCAAGCAGATTTGAACTTTGAATTGCAGGACTTTCTAACTTCAATCCTAGTCTTAATAAGTGACGAATTTCATCAGCATTTTTTTTCTCACCCATAAAATCAACAATTGCTTGAGCCATCACAGGGCCTATTTCATGGATTTTTGTGAGCTCCTGATAAGTAGCGTGAATTACTTTTTCAAGTAATTTGAAGTGGCGCATCAGCACCTTGGCCGAATGCACCCCAATATGACGAATTCCCAAGGCATAGATGAATCGATCTAAACTTCTTGTCTTGCTTTTTTCGATAGCTTCCAGAAGATTTTGAGCTGAGAGTTCCCCCCACCGCTCTAAATTCATAAGATTATCCTTTTTCATGCGGTAAAGATCGCTGAAAGAACGTAGAATATTATTCGAAATCAATTGAGAAATATGTTTTCTCCCCAACCCTTCAATATTCATCGCATTACGACTTGCAAAATGAACAAGAGCTCCCTTCAGTTTCGCAGGACAATTAAGCCCAATGCATCTTAGAACCGCTTCGTCGGCATCTTTTGATGCATGAGCTCCACACATAGGACATTTATCGGGAATGCAAAATTTTTTTTCATTGCCTGATCTTCTTGAGTTTACAACTTTAACAACGTAAGGAATCACGTCTCCAGCACGTTCTACGAAGACTGTATCCCCAATACGTATATCTTTTTTATCGATTTCATCTTGATTATGGAGAGAGGCTCTGCGAACAACAACGCCTCCAATATTCACAGGTTTTAAAAAGGCTACCGGTGTTAACGCACCGGTGCGACCCACTTGTACCTTAATATCCTCAATCACAGTGGTTGCTTGTCTCGCTTTAAATTTATAAGCAATCGCCCATCGCGGACTTTTAGAAATAGTCCCCAATTTTTCTTGAAAGGAAAGTAGGTTGACCTTTATAACAACCCCATCAATTTCATAGGGAATCAGATCCCGCGTTTTTGCTGTTCTTTTATAAAAGCTTATGGCCTCATCGATATTTTTACACTTTTGATGGTAAGAGCTCATAGGAAAACCCAGAACCTCTAAGTGGTCCAAAACTTCCATGTGAGTTTTCAAGGAATGACCAACAAAACGCCCTACACCATAGGCTGAAAAATCCAGAGGCCTCCTAGCCGTTATGGTGCTGTTTAACTGCCTTAAAGAGCCAGCAGCCGCATTTCTCGAATTTGCAAAGAGAGATTTGTTTTGCGAAACTCTCTCTTCATTCAAACGATTAAAATCATCCAAATTCATAAATACTTCTCCGCGAACTTCTAATAAATCCGGTGGAGTTTTTGTTAAAAGCCGCAATGGAATTGACTTTACTGTTTTGATATTCTCTGTGACATCTTCACCCGTTACCCCATCTCCGCGAGTGGATCCAATACTTAAAATTCCCTTTTTATAAACAAGTTCAACTGCTAATCCATCCATTTTAGCCTCGGCCATGTATTCCACGTCACTTTTGATATTGAGAAACTTCTTGATTCTTTCATCAAAAGCACGAGTTTCATCCTCATCAGTTGAGTTTGTAAGAGAAAGCATCGGGACGTGATGTTCGTATTTCTTGAACTCATCCAGAACGACCCCACCCACTCTCTGAGTTGGGGAATCAGGAAGTGATAGCTGCGGAAATTCCTTCTCCAGTTTTTCTAGTCTTTTGATCAGATCATCAAATTCTTGATCCGAAATTTCTGGATCATCTTTAACGTAATAGCGCCAATTATGATAGTTGATGAGTTCAATCAATTTCTCAATTTCGATTTGAGCCTTCTTCTTATCCATACCTAGCTCTTATCAATCTAACTGATTTTATGCTAATAGTCTTGAATCTTATGATATCTGCGATTTCTGTTCAAGAAGCCTTGTCTTCCAAGAGTATCACGCTCGTGGATGTCCGTGCACCTATTGAGTTCAAGGAAGACCACATACCCGGCGCCATCAACATTCCTTTATTAAATGACGAAGAACGTCATCTTGTTGGTTGTACCTATAAATCCAAAGGGGCCGTAGAGGCAAAGAAGTTAGGATTAGAACTTATCGCACCACAACTTAACTCAAAAATACAATCCATTATTAAACTTCTTAAAGATGATAAAAAACTAACACTGTACTGCTTTAGAGGAGGATTACGAAGTAATGCATTTGCCACATTTTTGGATTTGATTGATGTTCCAGTCCAAACAATATCTGGCGGGTATAAATCTTATCGCCAGCTTGTTCATTCTCAAGTTCATGAATTGTACCCTTTTAAATTGGTGGTTCTCTATGGCTATACTGGGTGTGGAAAGACAGAAATTCTTAAAATTCTGGAGGAAAAAGGGGCTCCAATGATTGATTTGGAGGAACTGGCAGGCCACAGAGGTTCTGCTTTTGGACATATTGGAATGACCCCCGTCCGGTCCCAAAAGTACTTTGAAACTCTTCTTTATTCTAAAATAAAACAATTTTCTCACCAACCTTATGTTTTTATAGAAGGAGAAAGTCGCGGACTTGGCTCCATTACATTACCAAATACTCTCATGATGGCTATGAAAAATGGAGAAAAGATTTGGATAGAAACACCTATCCAATATCGAGTTCAGCGCATCTATGATCAGTACTTTCGTTCCTCTTTAGAAGCATTTGATCCGGATATTTTTTTGCAACCTCTGATGATCATTCAAAAAAAATTGGGAAGCCAGCTCTATGAAAACTTAAAAAATTCTCTTGCGCAGAAGGATTATAAGACTTTTATTTCACAGCTATTACTTGGTTATTATGACAAATGCTACTTCTCGAAATCATTTACGGATAAGGATTTTAGACTTAGCACTAGCGTGCAAGAACCTTTATATGCAGCTCACTCTATTTTAGAAAATTTTTCTTCTTAATGTTTTCTAAAATACTCCGATAAGTGTTAAGAAATATATGAAACCAGTGTTTTTTTCCTTGCAACTTACAGTTTTTGTTTTACAATTAAAGTTGTGGGTTGGAAAAAATCATTCATTAATCACTAAATCCTAAAGGAGGATAAAGATGGCAAAGAAGAAAGCAAAGAAAATGGCACGTAGAAAGAAAAAAGCTACACGCAAAAAGAAGAAGCCTGCAAAAAGAAAAAAGAAGTAAGTTGCTTTTTGTACAGTCTTTTAAAAAAGCCGTCTGAAAAGACGGCTTTTTTTTGCCTTCGTTGACAATAAGTTAAACCTTGTTACTGTCCCCACATTCCCGACAGGAATAGAAACAGGAGACAAAACATGACATTAACAATGCAAAAAGAAAGTTTTAAAAATGTCCCGCTAGAAGATTTGGTTCACGCAAAACTAGAGGTCTTCCTAAGTCAGACAGAAGGAGTATCCCTTGATGACCTTTACGCCACAATTATCCAGTCTGTCGAAAAACCTCTTATCCAGCTCATATTGAAAAAGACCCGAGGAAATCAGGTCAAGGCGTCAAAAATTCTTGGAATCAATCGAAACACTCTTCGAAAGAAAATAACGCTTTTGAGCATTGAAGTCAGAAAAACTCGCCGCAGAGAAGTTTAATTTCACTTATATTATTATTCACATCTTACTGCAGGTCTAGAGCATCGCATCAATGCGTTCGGTAAGACATTTGAGATTTTTATTCTTTTTTTTCAGAAGTCGCAAAAACATCTTCGAGAAACAACAGAGCACATTGACGAAGCTCCTCGAGTGTCAGGATATCGGGATCGAAACCTTTTTCTTTCAAAAGTAATTCTAGCTCACAACTAATGTCATTATTTGATGGAAGGTCTATTAACTGCACAACTTCATTAAAAAGTTTGCTTTTCATAAATGCTGACTTTAAAAAGCCAGGCACTACTAAAAACTACAAAGATCGATGTCCCTTGCCTAAATACTCTAAAATAATCTGACTTTTGACAAGTGTTTCTTCATACTCCTCTTCCCACGTTGAATCATAGACAATCCCACCCCCAACCGAATAATAGTGAAAGCCATTTCTATGAATCAGTGTTCTAATCGCAATGTTAAAATCAACGAAACCTGTTGAATCGATAAAACCGATAGAACCTGTGTAGAGTCCTCTGCAAACGGGTTCTAATTCTTCGATAATCTGCTGTGCAGCAAGCTTAGGTGCACCTGTAATCGAACCCCCTGGAAAAACTGCTCTGAGCACATCAATAAAGCTTACATACTTCAACAACCGACCCTGTACCGTACTCACCAAATGATGAAGCGTTGAAAAAGTGTAAAGGCGTTTAAGCACAGGTACATTAATCGAACCAACTTGGCACACTTGGCTTAAGTCATTTCTTTCTAAATCAACAATCATGACATGTTCAGCTGCATTCTTATAGGAATTTTCCAGCCATTTCTTGTTTTGATCGTCTTGGGCTTTGGAGCAGCCCTTGGCTACAGTACCTTTGATAGGTTGTGTCAATATCTCATCACCTGAAATCTTAATAAATCTCTCCATCGAAAAAGAAAGAATATGATTATCAGGAAAATTCAAATAGGCACCATGAGGCTCTTGAGTCACACTGGGTAATAAAGATATGAAATCATCGATACTCCCATGAACGCAAAATCTCTGAGCAAAATTGACCTGATAAATATCCCCTTCTTTTAAATAATATTTGATCTTCTCAATGTTGTTTTGGTATTGATCTTTCGTCATATTCCATTGAATCTTTTTTGAGTGGAAAAGCTTCTGAGCATGCAATAACTCACTGTGAGAATTATTTTCTAACCAATCAAGCCATAACTCCAAATCCGTTTCTTTCTCATAATACAATCTCATTTTATTATTCTTATAATCAAAGTGCAGGACAGAGGAGTAATAG
>JACOXK010000079.1 GCA_016182335.1 Deltaproteobacteria bacterium
AGAACTATACTAAAATATTAAATATGGACTCCGAGCAGCAAAAATTATTTGAAATTGTAAATGCTTGATCTTGGGTGTTGCATTGCGGAAGTCAGGAAAAGAAGAACAACATCGAATCTTATAAAATAATCTAACCAGCTTTCAAACTTCTACAAATGTGGAAACTTACAAATCCAACCTATACGACTCTTCCACAACTTAGCGTAAAGATCCTATTTTTTTTAGAGAGTATAAACATCTGAGCCAGCTTTGGTGACAATGACATCATCTTCAATACGGATGCCGCCAAAGTTAAGATACTTGTCCACCTTATTCCACTGAACACAATCTTGATATTTCTTTCTCTTTGATGGGTCTTGCAAAAGAGCAGGAATAAAATAAATACCTGGCTCAACCGTGACAACTGCATTTTCAACAAGCGCTCGATCCAATCTGAGTAAAGAACCTGGCTTTTTTATTTTATGAGACTCTGAATTCTTTGGAAGGGGGACAACATCGTGGACATCCAACCCTAAAGCATGGCCAATTCCATGAGGATAAAAAAGGCGATCTACACCTCGTTCCAAAAGTTCGTCACTTCGTCCTTTTAAAAGACCTAGGCTCGTAAGCCCTTCAAGAATTGTAAGTGCCGATATTTTATGAACATCTCGAAATTTCACGCCAGACCGAACGGAAGATATACTTTTTTTTTGGGCATTTTGAACAACATCGTAAATATCTTTTTGTTTGGTCGTCCATTGTCCTGAGACGGGAAAGGTGCGAGTTATGTCAGAAGCATACCCATGAACTTCTGCTCCAGCATCGATGAGTAAGAGCTCACCCTTTTGAAGCTTGGAAGAATTGGCATGATAGTGCAGTACAGCAGAATTTTTTCCAGTCCCTACGATAGAAGGATAAGCCAAAAGCCTAGCCCCTTCTTCAAGCATGACTTTTTCCAATTGTGCTTGAACCTGATATTCAAAAAGACCAGGTCTTGCATATTTTCGTGCTACAAGATGAGCTTTTGACGAAATACGCGCAGCCTCTTTCATCAGTTTTAATTCTTCTTTGGACTTAACAAATCGAAGCTCTGAAAGAGCAGAAAGAAACTCAGGACTCTGCGGACTAAACGTCTTGTCAAACTTCTTTGATAAAAGATGCAGTTGTTTTTCATACTCATCAAAATAAAAAATTTTATCGGCTCCATAAATCTTTTTTGATTCGGCTAAGTCAGGAATATTTCCAATCCATACTCGATGGTGGGTGTTTATTTTTGGAATAAACAAGAGATATTCGTTCGTTTTTGGGATTAAAATGAATGCATAGCCAGGCGCTTCAATTCCTGTCAGATAAAGAAAGTTAGAATCCTGCCGAAACGGGTAATCCACGTCCGAGTTTCTTCGAACATAATTATTGCCGGCAGAAAAAATCAACCCATTGGCTAATTTTTCGCATAAATTTCTTCTATTTTCTCTCGCAATTTTACTCAACATCACCTCAACATCCCCCTCGCTATCACCATCCTTTGAACCTCACTCGTACCCTCATAAATCTGCGTGATTTTAGCGTCACGATAGTATTTTTCAACGGGATAATCTTTCATATAACCATATCCACCAAAAATTTGCACTGCATCAGTTGTCACCTCCATTACCGTTTGAGACGCAAATAATTTAGCTTTTGCGGATTCTATCGAATAAGGTTTTCCCTGGTCTTTAAGTTGCGCCGCTCTATAAACAAGAAGGCGAGCAGCATCAATTTTCGTAGACATATCAGCTAACATCCACTGAACAGCTTGAAATTCTCCTATTGTTCTACCGAATTGTTTTCTCTCCTTAGCATAAGAAACAGAAGCTTCCATGGCTGCTACTGCAATACCAACAGCCTGAGCTGCTATTCCAATTCTGCCTCCGTCTAAAGTGGAAAAAGCAATTTTTAATCCCTTCCCTTCATCTCCTAATAGATTTTCTTTTGGAACTTTGCACTGATCAAAATGAATTTGGCAGGTTCCAGATGCAGCAATTCCTAATTTTCGATCGCTCTTTCCAATCTTGTAACCTGAAAAGTTTTTTTCAACGATGAAGGCACTAATACTGTTGCTGCCTCCCCCTCTCCCACTAGAGGCGAGGGAACTAGCAAAGACGATACCAAAGTGTGCTTGAGGACCGTTCGTTATAAAATTCTTAGTTCCATTCAGAATGTAGTAATCATTTTCTTTAACAGCACTTGTTTTTTGGTTGATAGCATCACTACCTGATTGGGGTTCCGAGAGCATAAAACAACCGATTCGCTGCCCAGAAGCCAACGGTTTTAAATATTTTTCTTTCTGCTCTTCTGTACCAAACTTCAATAAAGGATCTCCCACTAGAGAATTATTAACACTCATAACAACGGACACTCCAGCACAGCCTCTTGAGATTTCCTCCATAGCAATGGCATAGGACAAACAATCTAACCCGCTACCAGCGTATTTTTCAGGGATGGCGACACCCATGAGGCCAAGCTTTCCTAGTTTTTGAATGATTTCTTTCGGAAATTCGTGTGTTTCGTCAAATTTGGCAGCCACTGGCCTGATTTCTTTCAGTGCAAAGTCCCTTGCCATGTTTTGTATTAAGATGTGTTCTTGAGAGAGGATCATTACTTGCTTTGAAAATGGGGAGCGCGTTTCTGAAGAAAAGCATTCACTCCTTCCACTTTATCTTCTGTTGTAAAGAGGTACGAAAAAGCTTTTCTCTCCAATTCAAGCCCCTCTTCTAAAACTGGTTTAAAACTCTGGTTCATTGCTTTTTTCGTTTCAGCTACGGCAAGAGGTCCACGCGTAAGAATTAATTTCATTTTTTCATAAACATCACTTAAAAGTTTATCTGGCGCACAGACTTTATTAACGAGTCCTATGCGATAGGCCTCTTCTGCAGAAATAGCCTCTCCACTATAAAGAAGCTCACGAGCTTTTGGTAAACCCACAAATCGAGCCATGCGCTGAGTACCACCCCATCCGCAGATAATACCTAAATTAACTTCAGGTTGTCCAAGTTTTGCAGTGGAAGTGGCATAGATAAAATCGCAGGCTAGAGCTAGTTCGCAACCACCGCCTAGAGCAAATCCATTAACTGCCGCTATGACTGGTTTTGGCATATCCTCCAGCATATTAAAAACATTTTGACCGTGCTGGGCAAATTCCCATGCTTCTTCATCATTGAGTGAAATAAACTGTGTGACATCGGCACCTGCCACGAAAGCTCGACCTGCGCCTGTCAGAACAACCCCACGAACCTCTGGGTGTTCCCACCAGTCGGACAGTATATTCTCCAACTCTCCCATCGTGTCATAATTCAGAGCATTAAGCGCGCGAGGGCGATTAAACGTTATAGTTCCAATGTCGTCTTTTACTTCCACCAACAAATTCTTAAATTCCATACCTCTCCAATCTCAAAAATTTGAAATGTTTGAAGAGGTACTTGAGTATTTTCTGAGGACCGTCACGGAAGGCTTGCGGGCAAGGCTTTTCACTGTAGTTGAAAAGAGCAAGCCCGAGTGCCGAGCGGCGTTTTCCTCGCAGGGGAAAACGACCGCGTGTCCGAAGAAAACACTCAAGTACCTCTTAAATCTTTTCATAAACATAAAACCCACGCCCACTCTTCCTTCCATTCCACCCAGCCTCCACATATTTTCTTAAAAGCGGACAAGGTCTGTATTTTGGGTCTCCCAGATCTCGATATAAAACTTCACAAATAGCTAACGCCGTATCAAGTCCTACGAAATCTGCAAGCTCAAGTGGCCCCATCGGATGATTGCATCCAAGTTTCATCCCCTTATCAATGTCTTCTTTTGTAGCCACTCCGTCGTGCAAAGCCCACACTGCTTCGTTAATCATCGGCACTAAAATTCTGTTAATCGCAAACCCAGCCCTATCTTGTGCCACAATTGTTTCTTTATTGAGAGCTTGCGCCAAATTCAGAACCTTTTTAAATGTTTCATCGGATGTTGCAAGTCCTCGGATGAGCTCAACGAGCTTCATAATAGGCACTGGATTCATAAAATGCATGCCACAAATCTTATCGGGACGTTTAGTGACCCCTCCCAATTTTGTAATAGAAATAGAAGAAGTATTTGAAGCAAAAATGGCAGACTTAGGACAAATCTGATCAATGTTTGCAAAAAACTCAAGTTTTATCTTTTCATTTTCAGTAATGGCTTCAATGACGACGTCTACTTTAGAAAAATCTTTGAGATCAGAACTTGTCGCAAGTCTTTTTAAAATATCTTTTTCAGATTCATCAATTTTCTTCTTCTCATAAAGTTTAGAGAGAGAATTTTCTATTTTTATGCGAGCTTTGTTTAAGAGAGCCTCTGTTAGATCATAGAGAATAACTTCATTCCCATAAGTTGCACACACTTGGGCAATCCCGCTACCCATCAGGCCGCTACCAGCCACTGCGATTTTATACTTCATAGAATTTTTCACCACGGGAGCTTTTTTCTCTCAAATATCTGGAAACCATAAACCGAGGTTGCTTGCTAGCAGCTCTCCACTTGTCCAAAGATTCAATAATCAACCCCAACCCCTCTTGATCTGCAAATCGAAGAAGGCCACCCCTGAACGGCGGAAATCCAGTTCCGAAAATCATGCCGACATCAACATAGCGAGGATGGTTTACAACGCGCTCTTCAAGACAAAAAGCAGCCTCATTAATCATAAGGTAAATGAGCCTCTTGAGGATGTCCTCAACACTTAAAAACTTTTGCTCCTTAGCATATTTTTTCATTTTTTCGTAAACACCATGTCGCATGCCCCTGCTATCATAATTATAAAAACCCTTTTTAGTTTTCTTTCCATATCTGCCAGCCTGATAAATTTCGTCCAAGAGAGGAGCTCTTGTGACTCTCTCTTTAAAATAATCTCCAATAACATGTGAAGCCCTAATGACAACATCGATTCCAACCTCATCAAGCAAAGTAAATGGCCCCATCGGTAAACCAAAGAGAAGTGCCGCACGATCAATGTTTTCAATAGAGTTGCCCTCTTCTAGTAAAAAGGCAGCTTCATTGAGGTAGGGCATAAGAATTCTATTGACCAAGAAACCAGGACTGTTTTTTACTACGATCGGAGTTTTTCCAAGTGTCTTTGCAAAAGCAACGGTGGTTGCAACAACTTCGTCCGATGTTTTTTGTCCTCGAATGACTTCCACAAGAGGCATTTTGTAAACAGGATTAAAAAAATGCATTCCCACGACTCTCTCTGGATGTTTCAAATGAGCACTTATATCATCAATAGAGATAGAAGACGTATTTGTTGCCAAAATAGCATTCGCCTGTGTAACACCCTCTAACTCTGAAAACACCTTTTGTTTGATTTGTAGTTCTTCAACAACGGCTTCAATAATAAATCCTAACCTTTTAAAACCACTGTAGTTTAATGCCGGTCGAATAAGGGCCCATTGATTCTCAAATTCATACTTCGTTAATTTTCTCTTCTCTAAAGCTTTCTTAAAAATCTTCTTGGCTGAAGATAATCCCAAAAGAATGGATTGATCTTGAATATCTTTAAGTACGACTGGAATTTTATTATACGCAGCAAGCTGCGCAATGCCCCCACCCATAGCACCCGCACCGACAACACCGAGATTCTCAACCTCTCGCGGGGCAACGTCCCCCGAAAAAACACCACGGTCTTTTTTCATGTCCTCATTGAGGAAAAATAAGCCTACAAGATGATGACTGACAGGAGTAATGGCAAGCTCACCAAAAGCTCTTGCCTCAAGTTTGAAGGCGTCGTCAGGATTTAATTTCACACTCTGCTCAATGACGGACAAAGCCCTTAAAGGAGCCGGGTACTGCCCCTTTGTTTCTTTAAGAACGTTTTTTCGTGCCAGATTGAAAAGAAGTTTGCGGCCTAGAGGGTTGCGTTCTAGAATCGTGGACAAGATCGAAGTAGTTAGATTGCCACGGGGTGCTGAAACAACCTTCGCAATGACAGAAGAAGTTCGCAATGACAATTTTGGAGGTTTTTTGAATTTTTTCGCTCTGATAAAATTACAGGCTTTCTCGACAAGAAATTCACAGGGGACAACATCATCCACAAGACCTATTTTAAACGCCTTGTGGGAACTCACTGTTGATCCAGGCAAAATAATGTTAAGAGCCTGCTGAAGTCCAATGAGTTTTGGCAGCCGAACACACCCACCCATCGCTGGGAGAATTCCCAATCTTACCTCAGGAAGCCCTAATTGTGTCTTTGTAGAATCAGACGCAACGCGGTAATCGCAGGCCAAAACAAACTCTAGCCCACCGCCCAAACACACACCATCAATGGCACAAAGAATGGGAAGTGGAAAATCTTCTAAATAATTTGCAAAATTTTGTGCCGTCAAAGAAAGCTCTTCACCCTGATGTTCCGAACTGATTTTTGTAAAAATATTAATATCAACACCAGCAATGAAACTACCCTTCTTCCCACTGTAAAACACAATTCCTTTAATATCAGGATCTTCTTGAATGTTATTAAATAGTGACTTGAATTCACCAAGTATATCCATACTCAGTTTATTTACTTTTTCATGGACTAAATCAAAACACACCAAAGCAATGTCGTCTTGAACCGCATAGGATAGCGATTTTCTTAAAGGACTCGATGTGTATGTTGATGCGCTGGAAACATCCATTTGTGAATTCATGAGCAATTCTCCAAAATCATAGATCCTCCCTGTCCGCCCCCAATGCATAAACTGGCAAGCCCCCTTTTGACATTGCGACGAATCATTTCGTTCATAAGAGTGATCACAATTCTTGTGCCTGAAGAACCCACGGGATGACCCAACGCAATAGCGCCCCCATTAACATTCAGACGGTCCATAGAAATCTGCGACAGTTCCACAGGAAATTCTAATTTTTTTTGTAATTCTTGGTCTTTAAATATTTTAAGATTAGCCAAGACCTGAGCTGCAAAAGCCTCGTTGATCTCAAAAAGATCTATATCACTTATTCTCAAACCCGTTTTCTTCAATAGTTTTGCTGTAGAAAAGGCAGGTCCTAAACCCATACGTGCTGGGTCTAAACCAGCAAAAGCATAATCCACAATTCTCACTTTAGGTTTTAAACCCAACTCGATTGCCTTTTCTTCAGTCGTTACAACAACAGCAGCGCCCCCATCTGTAATGGGACAAGAGTTTCCAGCCGTAATCGTGCCATATTTCTTATCAAAAAAAGGCCTTAATCTTTGAAGTGCCTCTAAAGTTTGATTTTTTCGAGGGCCAACATCTTCCTTCACTACTTTATTATCTAGATAAACAGGCACAATTTCATTTTTAAAAAAACCGGCTTCTTGCGCAGAAATTGTTTTTTGATGACTTAAAAGTGAAAATTCATCTTGCTCCAAGCGGCTAATTCGATATTCTCTTGCTATAATTTCAGCTGTTTGGCCCATATTAAGACCACAAATAGGGTCGGTTAAACCTTTCAGTAGAGCTATCGTGGGTTTAAAATCGGATACACGAAAACCCAAAAAACTCATTAGTTTTTGAGGTAAAGACTTTGCACTTGCTAGTTTAGAGAGCTTACTAGCAAAACTTTTTGGAAACAAAATGGGAATATTACTCATCGATTCAATACCACCACACAAAAAAACATCCCCTTCACCAGCTTGGATGCGATCATAGGCAGATGCAATCGCTTGCATTCCTGAAGCACAGTTTCTTTGAACCGTGAAGGCTGGAACGTGCCGTGGTATTTGAGATCTCAAAGCTACAATTCTTGATACGTTGGCAGCCTCTGCAGGTTGGCTAATATTTCCAAAAATAACTTCATCAATAACAGAGGGGTCTAATTCGGCCCTGGCAAGAACTTCTGTTGTGACAATTCTTCCTAAATCCACAACGGAAACATCATTGAATAGAGACCCAGATTTGACATAAGGCGAACGAACTCCATCGATAACGACAACGCTTTTTGCCATCGCTTGAGGATTAGCCTATCGATTTTAGGTGGTCAACATTTTAGTACTGAAGTACCGAAAAAATATCGTGATCCTTTAATTTTTGACGGCCTTGGCAGTAGGTGAGTTCAATAAGAAATGCAAGCTCTACAATATTCACACCTGCCATTTCTACAAGATGTGCAGCAGCTTCTGCTGTGCCTCCAGTTGCTAGAAGATCATCCATCAAAACTACATTCTGACCTTTCATCAGTTCATCTTGATGAATTTCAAGAGTTGCAGACCCATACTCCAGATCATACGTTTTTTGATGCGTTTTTCGTGGCAACTTTCCTCTCTTTCGCACTAGATGCAAACCTAAGCCTAATTCATACGCAAGTGGAGCCGCTAGAAAAAAACCTCGCGATTCAATGGCAACAATTGCATCCAATTTTTTAGGACGATAACGACTAATAAACATTTGTATTGCAGAGCGAAATGAGTCCGCATCACTTAAAAGAGGAGTTATATCTCTAAAAATAATTCCTGGTTTTGGAAAATTTGGAACATCAAGAATTTTAGAACGGAGCCGATCCATAATCAAAAGCTAAGAGAAAGATTTCTCGTTGTCATTAAAAAATTGTTCTTAGTCAACTCTGATCTCATCCATAAATCTTAATTGATACAGCCCTTTTTCATACATAAATAGATAAGGCATTTCCCCACTGACTGCTCTTTTCCATGACGAGATATTCTGGCGCACTACTCCATCGGTGACAAAGGATAATCTTTGCGTGGCTGAACCCTGTGCACCAGCTCCATTAATCTGCTCTGACAGGTTTGCAATTCTTAAACTAGCGCGATTGATATCTAAACTTCGAAACTCGTGAGAACCTCTATTTCTTCGAAACCTAGCATAAGCCTCATCCAACACATAGGTTCTCAACTTAAAAGGCGATTGAATCTTTTCCGGGAGCGCTTCAAACTGGTTTAATCTTCTATACAAAAGCTCCCACACCCACGCTTCAAAGCAGATGCGTTCAACATGATGAAACGAATGAGAGTTCTGTATTTCTCTAGAGAGTTGAAATAACTCCCCGATATGAGAAGAGGGTTTCTCTCCCAATTCGCCTGCTTTGAATAAGTGCCCCCAATGATCTTGAGCCACGACGGTCAGTGAAGTAGCCAGAGCATCGTCTCTTGCAACATCAAAAAGAGACTTTAAAAGTCCCTGGCTTCCAAGTTGAACTTCACTAATTAATTGTTCTGTTGAGAATATTTTCTGCATCTGAGGAATAGGAGAGCTCCCTGCACGATAAAAACCATGAGAGACAGAATCTCCCAAACCATACAGCCCTATGGCCATGAATCCAACATCCAACACTGCATCGGAAAAATATTTCATACTCTCTGCACCACTCAAAAAACTAAACGAGCTTAAATTCTTGTAGGCACTCATACCCATGAGTCCCATGAAGCCAAACTTCAACGACAAATCCGCTTGATAAAAAACTCTTTCTGCAATCCAGGGAGCATAGCCTCCCAGTTCCCGAATTCCTAAGGAAAGCATCAAAGGCCCACCTCCCATCACTAAACCAATAAATGGAGCTTGCCACATTTCTTCCGTGGAATATCGGGTCACGTTAGACCGAAAATAGGATGCAAACCGATCCTGATCAATATAGTACTCATCTATTCCA
>JACOXK010000080.1 GCA_016182335.1 Deltaproteobacteria bacterium
GATTCACCTCAATAACCCTAGCTTTAATTTCATTTCTCATCCAATTAATTTCTCATTTTTTAGCTCTTTTGAAAATGATTTTTTCACAGCTTCTCAGTTATAGGGGGTATTTCTGTAACCCTTCAGGTTTGAGGGGAAGACAAGGCCGCAAGGAGGAGGGCAACGCAGGCGTACTACTGTACGTCGAGGCACCCGACGAGTGAGAACGCAGTATTCCCACAAAACTGAGGGGTTACGCAGTCTTCTGAAAAAAATGTGGACAGTATTGTTTATATTAGTGAAGATATGTACGTGCGTTATCAGCATAAATATTAAATATATTTTTGAGAAGACTTGAAAATTAAAGGTTTGAAATCAGAATACTTTGTTTTGTTGCCGCATCTTGGCACCTTCATTTTAAGAATAACAATAGGTTTGATTTATACTATCTATGGTATTCAAAAAGTGTTCGGAGTGTGGGGTGGCTTGAATTTAAGTGGAACGGCTGTTCTTTTATCTGGGCAATACATTCCATATCCTTATTATATGGCCTATTTTTTAGGATTTTCTGAACTGATAGCTGGTTTCGCTGTACTTGTGGGACTCAAAACTCGCTTTTGCGCCCTTGTACTTTCAAGTATTACCGTGATTGCTCTTGTCACTGTTCATTTTGATCAAGGTATTTTTATCCCGGACAAAGGAGGATTTGCTTGTCCTTTTCCCTTGTTAGCCAGTTGTTTGGCTCTGGTTTGTTGGGGTAGTGGACAATATGGGTTAGATATTTTTTTTATTGAAAAATCAAAAAGGAAAATATAGTCTGATAATAGGTAGCGTTGTTACATAAGAATTTACTCTGGAGGCCATATTCAAAAATTAAAAGGAAAAAAATTATTTGTAGCCAATCAAATAAGTTGTGCTAGCGAACGTGTGTATGTCAAACACTACGAAGAATTTATCACCAGTCATGGTGCAACATTGACCTTTCATCCTCAAGAAGCCGATATATTACTCGTTGATACATGTGCTACGAATCAACTTAAAGAAGATGAGTCCTTGGGCCTCATCAAGCAGCATGAAGCCATCGCCAAAGAGGGTTCAAAAGTCATTGTCTGTGGGTGTCTTGCAGGTATTAATCCCAAAAGACTTCAGGAGCATTTCAAGGGAGAATTTTTTTCACCTAAAAATGAAAAGCAGCTGGCCCAAATCCTTTGTTTGGATGAGGAAGATGCAAAATTACTAACAGCTTTTGATCCGCGCGGGCGATTTATGGGTGGTGATTATACAGGAGCATCGAAAAAATTTCGATTTCTTGTTCGGCTTTGTACTTTGTTTCATAAAATTGATCATTTCTTTTCTTTAAACTGGGTCCCTGTTTTTGGAAAATTTTTAAGTTGTACTCAGGCTGCTAATCCTTATGCTTATGCCATCAGTATTAGTCAGGGTTGTCTTGGAAATTGCTCTTTTTGTGTCATTCCCATGGCCAAAGGAAGAACCGTGAGCCTCCCTTTAGCGCTCATCACTGATAAAATTCGAATCATGGTAGAAAAAGGAGTAAAAAAAATTATTTTAACGAGTGAAGATACAGGGGCATATGGATCGGATATTGGAATATCTATTATTGATCTTTTAAAACAGATTCATAAAATTCCTGGCGATTTTGAGCTTTATATACACTATTTTGATCCTCGCTGGTTGCGACTGTATGGTCACGAACTTAAAGTATTATTGGCACAACGAAGAATTCAATACCTACAGCTTGCCTTACAAAGTGGCGACAATGAAATTTTAAAACGAATGAAGCGCGCTTATTTGATTGATCAGGTATTACCATTCATTGAAGATTTTAGAAAAAGCTTTCCCAGACTTGCAATGTCCACGCAAATTATTACTGGCTTCCCAGGAGAAACGCAAGCTCAGTTTGAAAACAGTAAGAGCCTCTTAAAAAAACGTCTTTTTGATAATGTTGATGTTTTTGCTTTCAGTAATCGTCCCGGAGCAGATACTAATACAATACCAGGACACTTGGAAGACAAGATAATACAAGAACGCAGAAGAGTCTTACAAAGACAGTGGCAATGGGCAAAGCTGTTTCATTTATTTAGTGCTTCAGCATAAATGTCTCCCTCTATCAGCGTCATTCTTCCTGCTTATAATGAAGAAAAAAACATTCCTATTTTAATTTCAAAAGTTATTCGTTTTTTACAAGAAAAGTTTGAAAAATTTGAAATTATCCTTGTTGATGATGGAAGTTCTGATCAAACATTTTATTATATGGAAAAATGGAAAAAAAAGTTTCCTGAATATATTGTTCTCATTCGTCATTTAAAAAACAGAGGATATGGAGCTACATTGCGCAGTGGTATTGAAATGGCCAAGGGTGATGCCATTTTTTTTATGGATAGTGATAATCAATTTGATATTCGAGAATTAGAGTATTTTCTTCCCCATTTAGCGACATTCAGTATTATTGCAGGCTTTCGAGTTTATCGATATGATACCGTTTTAAGGTGTTTGTTATCGTGGGTTTACAATCGATTGGTGAGTGTTTTATTTGGAATTTCTATCAAAGATATCGATTGTGCCTATAAACTTTTTAAAAAAGAAGTTTTCCAAGAAATTCATATTGAAACAGATGATTTTTTTGTCAATGCAGAGATTATGGGTAAAAGTTCAAGGCTTGGATTTTCCATTTTTCAGATGGGTGTGCGTCACTACCCAAGGTATCATGGAAGAACCACAGTTCGGCCAAGCCACATTCCTCAAACATTATGGACAATTTTGAAATTATACAGAAGAATCATGAGGCTCAAAAGGCTTCCATCCATTCAAAATGCAGAAAGCCTATTATAAAGATTATTATCAATGGTCTGAGAATCATTGGTGGTTTTTAGCCAGACAATCTATTGTTTTGCGCCTGTTAGGTCTTTGTCCAGGAACAAATAAAAATATGGTTGTTTTAAATATTGGATGCGCTGATTCAATGAAAAAAATATCCCAGGCTCTAGCGCCTGAACATTGGGTCCATCTAGATATTCATCATCAGACAGTTCGACACGCCTTGGGTCATCATCCTAACAGCATTGGCATTCAAGCAGACTGCCATCAGCTACCATTTAAGGATTCATCATTTGATATTATTTTTTTATTGGATGTATTAGAGCACCTTGAGGATGACGAAAATGTATTAGAAAATCTGTTTAGAATATGTAAACAAGGGGGGAAGATATTTTTAACTGCTCCTGCGTATTCATGGCTATGGGGCCGACAGGATATTATAAGCAATCACTTTCGTCGTTATACAAAGAAAGGTTTAAAGACCCTTATATCCAAAACTTCTTTTCATTTGGAAAAAATTTCTTATTTTAACTTTTTTTTATTTCCCCTGATAGCTTTCTATCGTCTTATATTGCGATTTTATTCATCTGTTCATAAAATTGTGGAGTTTGCCCCACGGATGAATGGTACGAATAATCCCGGGGGCGTTAGTCCCAGAGGGTCCCCCATTCCGAAGACGTGCATACAGGAAAACCGCCTGCGTAGGTCGGTGGTAGTTTATTCCTCCAAGACTGTTATTTCTGATTTCTCGATCAATAATCGCTTTCTCAATATTATATTTTTTTATCTTTTTCAAACAGAAAAGTATTTTCTCAAAAAATTAAATTTTCCATGTGGCGTATCACTGATGTGCTTGTGTAAAAAAAAATAGCATGAAGTTTTTTCAAAAATATAAAATAGAATTACTGTGTCTTTTGCTTGCTTCTTTTTTCCCTCTTGCGCTCTTAAGAATTTACAATGCTATTATGAAAGGCTGGATTTTTTTTTCAGGTGAACTTGCTTGTTTGTTTCCTTTCGCTCACAAGCTACATTCCTATAATCCGTCCCTCTATAAGTCACTACTTTTAGATCTGAACAGAGATAGTCCTCGATATTTAATGGAGAGCACGCAGTGGTTTTATGGGCCGATTCATCACCTATGGCTTTTCCCTCTTACGTACTTTGCCCCGTCTGTTTCATGGTTTTTTAATCCTTTATTAGTTTTTTACCTAGTACTCATTTTTCTACTTTTATTTTTGTTATATAGATCGCTTTTTGACACAAGAAACATAGTCCTTCTATTGGCATTTATGACCATTGCCCTTGGCTCAATGCAAATGTCTGAAAATCTTGTGCAAAGAAATGTTGAACTCTTAGAGGTTTCCCTTATTATTATTGCTTATTTGTGTATTAAGAATAATAAACACATGCTTGGAGGGGGTATTCTTGGTTTGGCTGCTATGGCCAAGTTTTTACCTTTTCTCTTTGTGCCCTATTTATTAGTCAAGAGAAAAACGAAAGCCGTTGTAGGATTTCTGATTGTATTTATATGTATTGCCGTTCTAGGTCAGCTAGTTCTGGGATGGGAAAATAATGAATTATTCACTTCATGGCAAAAACTTCATCGATTCGGTGCGCCATTGACTGCTTTAGGAGGGCAGCCGTATATCGTTCCTATATCTCACTTGAGAGGTTCTTTTTATACTTTTATTTTGTCTTTTTTTGCCTCCATTGATATGAGTAGTTACATTCCGATCGTTACTTATAAAATAAATGATTTTATTTTTCCTAATATATTATTTTTTATTTTATCCGGTATCATTTTTTTTTCAAGTTTCTATTTGTTTTATAAGAAAAAAAATGGGGATTTATTTTTTGAATTTTCCATTGTTGGTCTTTTAATGCTTCTCTTGTCTCCACGAACTAATCCTCATTACTATATTTTTTCTTTGTTTGCTTTTTTGAGTGTTTTCAAATTTCTAGTATCTTCAAAATATAAACTTTCAAGTTCTAGTTTTACTTTCATAGGGGGGCTTTTTTTTCTGCTGCTATTGTTGATGGGGCATCTTATTCCATTCTCTGTCTATGAAATCATATTTCCACTGGAAAATGCAGCATTTCATTATTTTTCTACGTATAGTATTTTTGGCATGGGGGCGTTTTTATTATGGTGTCTCATGATGTACCTAGGGCATAAACTTGACAGGGTGTGAGTAGGACTTAAACTGACTTCATTTCTATGGTGAAGGTCACAGTTTATATTACAGCACATAATTACGGTCATTTTCTTCTGCAATCCATTGAAAGTGTACTGAGACAAAAATATGATTCATGGGAATTGATCGTCATTAATGATGGGTCCACTGATAATACAAAAGGGATTTTAGAAAAATTTACGGATCATCAAAAAATAAAAATCATTCATCAGAAAAACAAAGGATTAACCACAAGTAATAACATAGCCACACGAATGAGTCAGGGGGAGTATTTGATGAGACTCGACGCTGATGATTACTTGGATGAAAATGCGCTTCTTGTTCTAGCAAATATCCTTGAAACCCATCCTCATATCGGACTTGTTTATCCGGATTATTATCGCATTGATGAAAACGGGGAAGTTCTCGATATTCAAAGACGAAAAAAACTGGAAAGTGAAGTTGATGTTTTGGATTTACCTGCGCACGGTGCCTGCACCATGATTCGTAAGTCTTGCCTTATGGAGTTAGGAGGGTATGACGAATCCATACAACGTCAGGACGGGTATGATTTATGGATTCGTTTCATTCAGAGATTTAAGCCCTATAATGTCAATATCCCACTTTTTTACTATCGGCAGCATGGGGATAGTCTGACACTTAACAAGCAAGAGCTTCTTGCCACACGTCGAAGAATAAAAAGAAATTTTGTAAGATCCAATATATTACAAATGCCTCAAGTATTGGCCATTATTCCTGTTCAAAAAAGAACGCAACCTTTGCCAAATCTTTCTTTTAAGAAATTAGCTGGAAAATATCTCCTCGATTTTACTCTTGAGGAGGCTTGTAAGTCTTCGGTTTTGGGTAAAATAGTTCTTACCTCTGATGACGAAGACGTTTTAGGATATGTAGAGAAGTATCCAAAGATACAAAAAATAAAACGCCCTGAAGAACTAGCGCTTCCCAATACTAGGATTGAACCAACTGTATCCTACGTTTTAGAGCATCTTAGAGAAAAGCAGAACTATCAACCTGACGCAGTTATGTTGCTTTATCCTCATACTCCTTTGAGAAAGAAAAGCCATATTGAAACGGCCATTGATACGATGGTTATTTTTGACATGGATAGTGTGATTTCAGTATGTGAAGATATTCACATTTTCTACCAACATACAAAAAAGGGACTCTCCCCCTTGTTTCCAAAACGACAATTGAGATTAGAAAGAGATGCGCTGTATCAGGAAAATGGTGCGGTGTATGTATCTAAAGTAAATAAAATAAAATCGGATTCATTCTTAGGCGAAAAACTCGGACACGTCGTCATGCTGCCTGAAGAAAGTATAAAAATAGACAGTTCCTATCATTTATGGCTTGCTGAAACTATCCTTGAGAAATGGAATTTAAAGCTATATGAAAAATAATATGAATGTTCTTATGACAGGCGTGTGTGGATTTGTTGGGTCCAACATGGCTCAAGAATTGCTCAACAGAAAATATGTCGTGACAGGGGTTGATAATCTCTCCCAAGGAGAAAGTCGAAATATTCAAGCTCTCTCAAAGTATTCATCATTTTCTTTTGTTAAAGGTGATGTTCGCGATGCGGACTTGATCCATCGATTAGGTCATGGAACAGACATCATTGTTCACCTGGCAGCTTTTAAAATTCCTCGTTATGGACATGCGCTCGATACTTTGCGCATTAACACTCAGGGAACAGAAAATGTTTTAGAGTCTGCTAGGAAAAATAAATGCCGAGTTGTTTTTTCATCGACATCCGATGTTTATGGGAAAAACCCTCAATTACCCTTTTCCGAAGAGAGCTCCCTTGTTTTGGGACCCACCCATGTGAAGCGATGGAGTTACGCTGTTTCTAAAATCTATGATGAACATTTATGCTTTGGCTATTATGAAGAACACGGAGTTCCAGTTACTATTGTTCGGTATTTTGGTGGTTACGGCCCTCATCAGAATTTGACGTGGTGGGGTGGCCCCCAATCCGTTTTTATTGATAAAGTATTGAAAAAAGAAAAAATTCCCATTCATGGAGATGGCAAGCAAACGCGCAGTTTCACTTATATTTCTGATCTTGTAGAGGGGACAATTTGCGCTATGGAGAGTGCTTGTGCAGTAGGGCAAGTCTATAATGTTGGCAACGGACGAGAAATACAAATTGTTGATCTAGCAAAAATGATTTGGAAAAAGATTCGGCCTCATGAGGAGCCCCTCATTGAACATATTTCTTACGAAAGTTTTTCCGGAAAATATGAGGACGTGATGCGTAGGGTTCCTGATCTTACAAAAGCTACTTTGGAACTTGGCTTCAAAGCCTCAGTCGAACTAGAAGAAGGGCTGCCTCTTACCATCGAGTGGCAAAAACAGTTTGTATGATTTATTTTATCATTCCAGCCTATAATGAAGAAAATAACATTTTATCCCTATGCTCTCATATTGCAGAGCATATGGAGAGAGTCCAAAAGCCCTATAAAGTAGTTATTATTAACGATGGAAGTACAGATGGAACTCTTGAAAAGATAATTTCAATCCAGAATCAAATGCCTGTAGAGGTGCACAGCCACTATCCCAACCAAGGTGTAGGTGTTGCCTTTCAAAACGGTTTTAAAATAGCTCTAGAGCTTTCAAAATCTGCTGAAGATATTGGTGTAACGTTAGAAGCTGATAATACGAGTGATTTGAAAATTATGGATCAAATGCTTAAAAGGATAGAAGAGGGTCATGATGTGGCTTTAGCCTCCTGCTATGCAAAAGAGGGAGGTGTTCTGGGTACGAAATTTCACAGAAAAGTTTTAAGTAAAATAGCTAATTTTTTATTTTATCTGATTTTGCCTATTAGAAATGTTCGAACATATAGTTCTTTCTATCGAGCTTATCGTATGTCAACTTTAAAAAAACTTAAATCCATTTATGGCGAGTGTCTTATTTTAGAGAAAGGTTTTGAGTGCATGGTGGAGTTATTGATAAAGCTTGCAAAGTTACCTGGTATAAAAATCGTTGAGGTTCCTATGATTTTGCATGGACAGAACAGAATCGGAAAGAGCAAGATGCCAGTACTTGCAACCATCAAGGGATTTTTAAAAGTTATCCTTGTTCATGGTTTTATAAATCGAAAACTTACAGCCACTTCTTAAAATCTTCTGAATCAAAAAGCTTCATAAAAATCTTGATGTTTTTTTCAATCGAATAATGTTGTTTAACTGTATTTCGACCTTGTTTTGAAAATTCTTCTCTTAAAGGTTTATTATTAATCAAGAGGGAAAGTTTTTGAATCCATTCGTTCTGTGTATGGGCTAAAAAACCATTCTTCCCATCTTGAATGATATCTAAATTTACTCCAACTGGAGAAATAATAGAGGGAACTCCACAAGCCATGTAGGCTAATGCTTTGTAACCACATTTCCCGCGTGCTTGGGGTGTGTTAGCAAGAGGCATAAGGCCAATGTCGAAGGATTGAATTGTTTTAATAAGCTCCTCTGTGCCTAACCAATCGATAGGTTCAAAAATATAATAGGGAGATTGAAAGAGGGATTTTATTTTTTCTGATGACAATGCCCCTACGAGGACAAACTTCAAGGGATTTCTTTTCCCAACTTCTTCTAAAGGAAGGGTGAGAAGTTGTAGATGATCTAGATGATTTTCGCCACTTCCGATCCAGCCTATTGTGATTACTTTTCTGTCATCAAAAGCTCTTTTGTCATTTGGTCTAAAGATAGTACAGTCAATGGCCGTAGGAACGAGTGTAACGGTAGAACTTGGGGCGGCTATCTTTGCAATCTTTTCCAAAGAGGGACTTCCAGCAAGAATGTGCTTATAATAGGATAACTGAGATGCTGTGAAATAAGAAAACCATCGGGGCGCTCTATCATTTTGAAAAAAGCACAGGTCGTCAAAATCAAAAATGAGATTTGGATTTCTTTGTTTGAGCATTTTTAAGAGAAAACAGGGAAAAGTTATTTTTTGAATGACAATTAATTCAAACTTTTTAGATATGAAAATGAGTCGTATCATCATCAGGATAGATAATATTTTCATATAATAAAAGGACAGAAGTCTGTGAATCCACTTGGGGCAGCTGGATCCAGATATCCACAATCGGCTTAGAAAATCAGGAACAAGCGATTGAACACAAATGTCATGACCAGCCTTTTTTAAAGCTTCTAAATAAATACCTATTCGCTCCTGTGAGCTTCCCCACGATAGACTGTGTTTTGTAAATAAAAAAATCTTCACTGTTGGTAAGGCCTCAGTTATGTGGGATCCTGCGTTCTCGGTCGTCAGGCTCCTCGACGTACAACTCAGTACGTCTGCGTCGCCATCCTCCCTGCGGCCTTGTCTGCCCCATAATTGAGGCCTTACCATTTTTCATCTGCCTATAAATTTGTTCGTATTTATGAATGCCATTTTCTAGATCAAATATTTCTTGAGCTGCTTTTAAGCAGCGATGTCTTAATTCCTCAGGGTCTTCTAAAAGATTTTCAAGTTGATAAAAGGCCTTCTTGTATTCTGAATGAGAATAGTTGTTTAAAGTAGCACCTACTTGGTAGGTTTCAATAATGTTCTTAATGCAATGGCGCAGGCAGAATCTCTTCTAAATACAAGAGCAGCATCAGCAGTTTTTAAATAAGAAGCAATGTTTTTGTGAGGGGTAAAGAGAATTGTAATACTCTTAGGAGATAAATCTGTTCTCAGTGAAAGAAATTGCTCTGCTCTGTTTTGATTTTGGGTTAATATCAGAAATTGAACAGCTCTTTTTTTTTGTACGACATTTAAAAAATCAAACATTTCATCGATGAGATTATAGGTACCCACAGACCCACAGTAGGCAAAAGTAAACACGTCGCTTTTGTCATCGTGAGCTCTTGCTTTTGAAAAATATTCCACATCAACACAACAAGGAATGGTATGTATCAAAGTATTTGATCGGAGGATTTTTTGAGTTTCAAGCTTCTCCTTCATCCGATTTGTTAAAACAATGACAGCATTGCTCTTATGGAACAGTTTTTTCTCAAACCAAAGTGAAAAATGGTAAAGC
>JACOXK010000081.1 GCA_016182335.1 Deltaproteobacteria bacterium
GGCCGGAATAAAACAGAAGAAATATTTGAAATGGGAAGAAAAAAATAAAAAAAATCATTCTCACACAACCAGGCTTTTCAAATTTTGAATTTTTTCACAACTTCTGAGGCATTACGATATTTTAACTCGAAATCATTGACTTTTTATAATGCAATGTGTTATAAACTGAAGTCTTATATTTTCCCTCTTGGAGGATTGTTCTATGATGTTTAAAGTTGGAGATACTGCAGTTTATCCCTCACACGGTGTAGCCGTAGTTTCGAACATCGAAAGTCGTGTTATTTCTGGAAAAAAGCAAGATTTTTATATTTTAAAGATTATTGATAACGGAATGACTGTCATGGTGCCTAAAGATAATGCAGATGCGGTGGGTCTGAGACAAATCATCTCAAAAGATAAAGTTTCGAAGGTTTTCAAAATACTCAAAGACAAAAACCGTAATAAATTTTACGACCATCTAACGTGGAATCGACGATATCGAGAGTACATGGAGAAGATCAAAACAGGTTCTGTGTATGAAATAGCTGAGGTTTTAAGAGATCTATTTTTGCTTAAAGGCAATAAGGACTTGTCTTTTGGTGAAAAGAGAATGCTTGATACAGCCCGCAGTCTTCTTGTAAAAGAGCTTTCTTTGGCCAGTAAATGGGAAGAAACCCGCACTGAAAAAGAAATTCAAGATATTTTTAATGCCTGAGTAATCCTTCATTTTTTGGAAATACTGCGTTCTCGATTGTCAGGCTCCTCGGCGTACTATTAGCACGCCTGCGGTGCCCTCCTCTCTGCGGCCTTGTCTTTCTCAAAAACTGAAGGATTATTGAATATCGTGATTGAATTTTTGGCTCATTCCAGATAAAACCAATGTAATGAATTATCGGTTTCGTTACGCACCAAGCCCTACAGGTGTGCTGCATGTTGGAAATGCAAGAACAGCTATTTTTAACTGGCTGCTGGCTCGTCATTATTCATCAAAACTCATTTTGAGAATTGAAGATACAGACAAAGAAAGATCTACGCCCGAATCTGAGAAAGCTATTATTGAAGATCTCAAGTGGTTAGGTCTTGATTGGGATGAAGGTCCGGATGTTGGAGGTGATTGTGGCCCTTATCGACAGTCGCAGAGGAGTTCTCTTTATGAAGAGCATCAAAAGCTATTATTAGAAAAAAAAGCAGCCTATGAGTGTTTTTGCACGCCCGATGAATTAAAAAAAACTAGAGAAGAACTTCTCAGTCTTGGAAAAATGCCAAAATATAATGGCAAGTGCTTAAACTTAAGTCCTAAGCACATTCAGGAGTTGAAAGATCAGAAAAAGCCTTTTGTAATACGTTTTTACGTAAAACCTGGGCCACCTGTCGTTGTTGATGATATTGTTCGGGGAACTGTGAAATTTGAAAGAGAAGTGATAGGTGATTTCGTTATTTTTAGATCTGATGGTGGACCTACTTACCAGTTGGCCTGTGTTGTAGATGATTCATTAATGAAAATTACACATGTGATTCGAGGGGATGATCACCTCTCTAACACTCCAAAACAAATTCTGATGAACGATGCTTTTGGATTTACATCTCCAAAATTTGGCCATTTACCAATGGTTCTGGGCGCAGATAGAAAAAAACTTTCTAAAAGACATGGGGCTTGCTCTGTGGGTGAGTACAAACAGCAGGGATATGTTTCTTCTGCTTTTTTGAATTTTTTAGTCCTGCTGGGTTGGTCTTGCGAAACTTCAGAAGAGATTTTAAACACAGAACGCTTGATTAAGGAATTTAGTGAAGATAGGCTTTCAAGTTCTCCTTCTATTTTCGAAACAAATAAACTGGATTGGATGAATGGGCAATACATTAGACAACTTTCCTTAGAGGAATTTTATCGACTTGAAAGGCCATTTCTCGAAAAAGATCTTGCTTTAAGCCAAGTTGATGAATCTTGGCTAAAGCAGGTTTTAAAAGTTTTACAAACATCTGTTGCAAAGCTCACAGATGTTACAGATCAGTTACAAATATTTTTAAAAGATAAATTCTTAATAGAAGATGATGTTATTAAAGAAACCGCCAAGGATTTGGATTTTAAAAAAGTTTTGATAGCACTTTCGAAAATTCTCGAAGATAACCCGGATATTGATTTTGATGACTTGAAAAAACAATTACAGAATGAAACTTCTCTGAAGGGAAAGAAATTATTTCATCCTTTGCGGTATGCTATGACGGGTCGAAAAAATGGGCCTGAATTAGCGCTTGTTATGCCGCTACTGCCAAAAAATGAGTTAAAGTTGAGAGTGGATAAGCTTTTAAAAGAGACATCATGAAAAAAGAATTTCCAAAGATTCTGCTCTACAACACATTAACAAGACGTAAAGAAGAGTTTCAACCTGGGCAAACAGGGCATGTCTCTATTTATTGCTGTGGAATTACAACCAATGGAGCGTGCCATGTCGGTCATGCCAGGGCCTTTGTTGTTTTTGATGTCATATTTAGAATTTTAAAATCGTTAGGATACAAAGTTCACTTTGTAAGAAACCTAACAGATATTGATGACAAAGTTATAACCAGAGCCCATGAAAAAGGAATCACAACCATTGAATTAGCAAAAGAGAACATTCATAGTTTTCATGAAGATGCAAAAGCTCTTAAACTCTTGGAGCCAACACAAGAGCCACGGGCCACGGAGCACATTGAAGAAATCTGCGAATTGATTCAAAAATTATTAAAAGAAGAGATGGCTTATGAAGTTAATGGCGAGGTTTTTTATTCAGTCAAAAAATTTAAAGATTATGGAAAACTCTCGAGTAAAAAGATTGATGATCTTCAAGCAGGTGCCAGAATTGAGATCGGTGAGAGAAAGAAAGACCCATTAGATTTTGTTTTGTGGAAGCCTTCTAAAGAGGGGGAACCTTCCTGGAAAAGCCCATGGGGTAAGGGAAGGCCAGGATGGCATATTGAGTGCTCTGCTATGAGTCAAAAATATCTTGGAAAAACTTTTGATATTCATGGTGGAGGGCTAGATTTGATATTTCCTCATCATGAAAATGAAATTGCTCAAAGTGAAGCAGCTTATCACGTGCCACTAGCCAAGTACTGGGTTCATAATGGGCTTGTGTATCTAGGTAAAGATAAGATGAGCAAATCAGAAGGTAATATTGTCTCTGTTAAAGAATTTCTAAAACGCTATGGAGCTGAAGTTTTACGTTTTTGGGTTTTGACGAATCATTATAGAAGCCCTTTAGGATTTACACAGACTCATATCAAAGACGCTATTGTGGGCCTTGAACGCTTTTATAAGACATCAATACTTATCGATGAAATGCTTGATAAATTAGCTTTAAACAAGGAAAAGAATTTTCAAAAACCAAGTGTTCTAGAAGAGGGGCTATTACAAGATGTTCAAAATCTCTATCCTAAGTTCCAAAAATCACTTTTAGATGATTTCAATACGGCTGCGGCAATTGGATATGTTTTTGAATTAATTCGAAGGCTTAACCACTATCTTTTAGACAAGAAATTGAGGGAAAGTACTTTAACAGAAACAATTTGTCGTAATGCAGATAATGTGTTCTCAGAAATTTCTACTCTTCTTGGTATTTTTGAAGAAGATCCTAGATCCTATCTTCCAAGACTTTATGACTTACTTTTGCCTGAATCTATGACGAGAGACAAAGTTGATGAGTTGATCGAAGAGCGAAACGCTGCACGCCTGGCAAAAAACTGGAGTCGGGCCGATGAAATTCGAAAACACCTCTGCGACCTTAAAATTGTTTTAGAAGACGCAGCAGAAGGTACGACCTGGCGTGTCGAAGTTTAATTTAAAGTCGCCCTTTAAACCGCAAGGCGATCAACCACAAGCAATCGAAAAATTAAGCAGCTCTCTTTTCGAAAATAAAAAATATCAAGTCCTCTTAGGGGTGACCGGAAGTGGCAAGACATTTACGATGGCCAATGTCATCGCCCACTATCAGAAGCCAACACTTGTTATAGCTCCCAATAAAACGTTGGCAGGGCAGCTCTATACTGAATTTAGAGATTTTTTCCCAGAAAATGCAGTGGAGTATTTTGTGAGTTATTATGACTACTACCAACCGGAAGCTTATATCCCAACATCTGATACTTATATTGAGAAAGATTCGTCCATTAATGATGAAATTGATAAATTAAGACATTCGGCAACCCGCTCTATTTTGACACGTCCTGACGTGATCATCGTGGCCTCTGTGTCCTGTATTTATGCTTTAGGATCTGCGGAAGAATATCAGAAGCTCCACATCGCTTTGAAAGTAGATATGGAGTTAGATCGTCAAGCTTTGTTGAAAAAGCTTGTGAACATTCTCTACGAAAGAGAGGATGCAGATTTTTACAGGGGCTGTTTTCGAGTTCGTGGAGATAGAGTTGATATTTTTCCCGCCAATGAAGAAAGTTTGGCCTATCGAGTTGAATTTTTTGGCGATACCATCGAAAAAATAATTCTCATGGATTCTGTGACAGGTGAAGTTGTCAAAGAAGTCCAAGAAGCCTTCATTTATCCCTGCAGTCATTTTGTGACAGAAGAGGAAAAACTGCATGAGGCTTCCCACCTCATTCGGGACGAACTGCGTCAGAGAATAACAGAGTTGCGAGTTGTGAACAAAATGAAAGAGGCAAAGCGTCTTCAGGAAAGAACTTTATTTGATTTAGAAATGATGCAAGAACTAGGGTTTTGTAATGGGATTGAAAATTACTCTCGTCACTTGGATGGGCGTTCTGCTGGGGAGGCACCACAAACTCTACTTGATTATTTTCCAAAAGATTATCTTCTTTTTATCGATGAAAGCCATATTACTGTGCCTCAGCTAGGAGCCATGTATAAAGGGGATGCTGCTCGAAAAAACACTTTAATAGAATATGGTTTTCGCTTACCTTCTGCTTTGGACAATCGCCCGCTTAAATTTGAAGAGTTCGAGAAAAAAATAAAACAAACTATATATGTTTCGGCTACCCCAGCAGCTTATGAATTGAAAAAATCGCAAGGGGAGATTGTAGAGCAAATCATCCGTCCCACTGGACTTATGGATCCTATCGTGACAATTGAACCCGCTACACACCAGGTAGATCATCTTTTAGGAGAAATTCGCAAAACCGTGATGAAAAAACAAAGAGTTCTTGTGACGACTCTGACAAAGAAAATGTCAGAAGAACTTTCAGAATATTTATCAGACCTTAAAATCAAAGTTCAGTACTTGCATTCTGATATCGAAACCTTAGAGCGAGCTGACATTTTAAGAAGTTTGCGTACCGGAGATATCGATGTCCTTGTAGGTATCAATCTTTTACGAGAGGGTTTAGATCTTCCCGAAGTGTCTCTTGTAGCCATTCTTGATGCGGATAAAGAAGGTTTTTTAAGATCGAAAGTGTCTCTTATTCAAACATTTGGCAGGGCGGCACGAAATGTCGATGGGCGGGTCATTCTCTATGCAGATAAAATGACCGATTCTATGAGAGGAGCGCTTCACGAAACAGAGCGCAGACGTGCTCTTCAAGAAGAATATAATCTTAAACACGGCATTAGTCCTGCCTCAATTCAAAAAAATATTCATTCTATTTTAGAATCTGTTTATGAAAAAGACTATGTCACTGTGAAGGTTGAAAAGCCGAATATTTCGCCCCGCGATGTACCTCAAGAGATTAAAAGATTAGAGAAACTTATGAAAAGTCATGCTAAAAAAATGGAATTTGAAGAGGCGGCAAAAATCAGAGATCGAATTTTAGAGCTTGAGAAAATGCACCTTATATTTTGAAGAGTTTCTTGGCATTTAGTGTCGTTATTTCTGCTACTTTTTCTAAAGTAGTATTTTTAAGTTCTGCGACCTTAAGCGCTGAGTGTTTTAAAAAAGAAGGCTCGTTGGTTTTTCCCCGATAAGGCTCTGGCGCAAGAAAAGGGCAATCTGTTTCTAAAAGCATGCTTTCCAGAGGAACGAATCTCACAACCTCTTGAAGGGCTTCTACTTTCTTCTTGAATGTAATAATTCCTGTAAAAGAAATATAAAAACCCAAGTCTAAAACAGATTTTGCAAACTCTAAGCTTTCAGTGAAACAATGAAGAACCCCACCTACCAGCGAAGCTTGAGTTTTTTTTAGAACATGAACTGTCTCTTTAGGAGCACTTCTAGAATGAATAATAATCGGTTTTTTTAGTTCTTTTGCTATGTCAATTTGCCTTTCAAAATATTCTATTTGAGTTTTTTGAGGTGAGTTTTCGTAATAATAATCAAGCCCAATTTCACCAATGGCTACAACTTTTTCATCTAAACCCAGTTTCTTAATTTTTTGCATGTCAGCAGGTTTTTGAATGTCTTTTGTATCATGAGGA
This sequence comes from Deltaproteobacteria bacterium, assembly GCA_016182335.1. GTDB lineage: Bacteria > Bdellovibrionota > JACOXK01 > JACOXK01 > JACOXK01 > JACOXK01. The sequence goes on from JACOXK010000081.1 coordinate 6,332, forward strand.
TGAACGCCCACAGCCGCCCAGAGGAAATCTTCTGAGTGGGAAAGAGCAACTGTTTTTTCTAAGTTAGAGACTTCTGTTGCAACGACAATCATTTTTTTGACTTGTGCCTTCTGTGCCCGTTCGTAAAGCGCAGGCAGCTCATTGGCGTATTGTGGCCATTGCAAATGAGCGTGTGTATCTATAAGTTCCATATCATGCACTTTACAGCCATTTTAGGTCATGACAAACAAAAAAAAATACTTTCTGACATCGTGAAGGAAGGAAACTTTGCCCCTGCCTATGCTTTTCTAGGTCCCTCTGGTATTGGTAAAAAAAAGACGGCCTTGGCATTTTCAAAAATGGCCAATTGTCTGGAGCCTGACCTTTGTCATTTGGAAAAGCCTTGCCGCAGCTGTCACAAAATAGAGACGGGCAATCATCCTGATATTATTTATTTGGGTGATGGATTAGAAAACATCAAAATTGATGATATTCGAAAAACTTTGCATTCTTTGGCCTACGCACCCTTTGAAGCTCGTCAGCGTTTTTTTCTGATTGATAATGCTCATAATCTTACACAAAGCAGCTCCAATGCTCTTTTAAAGACTCTTGAAGATTGTGCTTCTCACACAAGTTTCATACTGCTAGCACAAAGTGCTTCGAAACTTCTTCCAACAATTGTATCTCGTTGTCAGAAAATAAATTTTTCAGCTCTTTCTCAAAAAGACGTTGAATCGATTTTGGAAAAAGTGCTGGGTCATTCAGATATTAAGCTTCTTGTTAGACTTTCACAGGGAAGTCTTGAGCGCGCATTGGAGCTGAAGGATACGCTTCTAAGTTGTGAAAAGAGAATACACATTTTAAAACAGATGAGTGAAAAACACCCTGTGGAATGGATCGGTGAGCTCTCAAGCTTAGAATTGTTTTTTTTAAAAACATGGTATCGGGACATTCTCCTTTCTATGGTGTGTCCTGGGTCCCGTGATCAGATAATTCATGAGGACCTCAAATCACTAATACAAGTAGAAAGTGAGAAATCCGAAATTTCTGATGTGATGGGAAAATGGAGTCTTGTCATGGAGGCAGAGCGCAGGTTAGAATTCAATGTAAATAAGCAGATAAATAATGAGTGGCTGGGGTTGCAACTCGTATGAATATAGCAAAAAAATGTCATTGCGAGGTTTGCGGAAGCAAACCATGGCAATCTAAATATTGGATTCATCTCCTCTCTGCGAGAGACTCTGAATGACGATTTTATTATGAATATAGCAGGCGTTCAATTTAGAAAAGCAGGGAAAATCTACGATTTTATGTACGATGGACTGGAGCTTTTGCGAGAAGATGTTGTTGTTGTTAAAACGCAGGATGGAGCCGTCATGGGATCAGTTGCTATTCTTTCTAAGAGGCAACCTGCCCAGAATCAGGTTTTGATGCCAATACTTCGCCTGGCAACGGATGAAGATTTTAAAAGGCGGGAAAAATATCAGAGAAAGGCACAAGTAGCAAAAGATTTTTGTAAAAGAAAAATTTCTGAAACAGGTCTTCCTATGAAGCTTGTCGAAGTGGAGTATCTTTTATCTGGTGGAAAGGCTACTTTCTATTTCACAGCTGATGAAAGAGTAGATTTTAGGCAGCTTGTGAAAGACCTTGTTAACAGGTTTCGTATTCGAGTGGAGCTTCGACAGATCGGTGTTCGAGATGAAGCCAAAGTAGTGGGGGGCATTGGTGTGTGTGGAAGGGAGCTTTGTTGCTCTACGTGGCTCAGAGATTTTGAACCCATTTCTGTTGGAATGGCTAAGACACAAAATCTGAATTCGAGTCCTTCGAAATTAGCTGGACAGTGTGGAAGACTTCGTTGCTGCCTTCGATATGAGAACCAAACCTACCAAGAACTACGAAAAGGACTACCTTCTAGTTGTGGATCGTGTGCTAAAACAAAAGTAGGAACTGGAAAAGTTATTGGTCTTAATATTTTAGAACAAAAATTCATGCTTCGTCTTGATGATAGTGAAAAAGTGATTGAACTAGGACCTCAAGATTTTATCCAAGAATTATCTTCATCTCATTTTGATAGAAACGATAGCGCTGAAGATTTTAAAAAGCTTGAAGATTTACATTCCCATGAGCCAGCCGAACAAGACTAATAGTTTTTATATTACGACTCCTATTTATTACGTTAACGACGTGCCCCACATTGGGCATGCCTATACAACTGTTGCGGCTGATGTTTTGGCACGATTTAAAAGGCTCGATGGATATGATGTTTTTTTCCTCACGGGCACGGATGAACACGGAAGTAAAGTTGAAGAGAGTGCGAAAAAGAATAATGAAAGGCCGATTGATCTAGCTGATCGGGTTGTTCAAAGATTTAAAAGCTCATGGAAACTTATGAATATTACTTATGATGATTTTATAAGAACGACAGAAGCTAGGCACAAGACAGTTGTTACGCAACTCATTCAAAAAGTAATAGACAAAGGAGATATTTATTTGGGACAGTACGAAGACTGGTACTGTCTTCCCTGTGAAACCTTTTGGACATCGACACAGTTGGATCCGCAAAACAAATGTCCTTCATGTCATCGATGTGTTCAAAAACTTAAAGAAGAAAGTTATTTTTTCAAAATGAGTCACTATGCGAAAGCTCTTTTGACATACATCGAGGATCACCCTGATTTTATTCAACCCGTTTCACGCAAAAACGAAATTATAAATTTTATCGAAGAAGGCTTGAGAGATCTCTCTATCAGCAGAACAACTGTTTTGTGGGGCATACCCATGCCAATAACAGATCAAACTCAAACATCTCATATTATTTATATTTGGTTTGATGCGTTAATTAATTATGTATCAGCCTTAGGTGGGTCGCAAACACAGGCCTTTAATAATTACTGGCCAAACGCGATCCATTTTGTGGGTAAAGATATTATTCGTCATCATGCCATCTATTGGCCAACTTTTCTTATGTCATTGAATTTACCTCTACCCAAAAAGATTTTTGCTCACGGTTGGTGGACAAATGAGGGTGAAAAAATGAGTAAGTCTAAGGGTAATTTTATAGATCATGAAGTCATTGCTCAAAAATATGGTGTTGATTCTCTACGTTACTTTATGATGCGTGAAATTCCTTTTGGCAGTGATGGAGACTTTTCTGAAAAAGCTTTGATTCAGCGTGTGAATAGTGATCTTGCTAACGATTTTGGGAATCTTGTGAATCGAACATGGATGAGTTTTCTTTTCATAAGGCTTTAGAACATTTATGGGAAGCTATTCGGGCAACGAACAAATACATTGATGCTGCTGCTCCCTGGAAGGTTGCGCGTCATTGCGAGTCTCCTGAAGGCAGCCGTGACAATCTACAGAAAGATAGGTTGAATTTCATTCTTGCCTATAGCCTTGAAGGTATTCGTGACGCCTGTATTCTTTTAGCGCCTTTTATGCCAGCAACGAGCCAAAAAGTTTTGAGTGCCTTGGGTTATGAAGAGTTTGATGCCGGCGGTTCCTGTCATCTTGAGGCCTCCTCTTGTCATCCTGAGGGCAAAGCCCGAAGGATCTCCAAACTCTGCTCCTGGTGGCAGAATCAGGATTCTTTTACTCTCAAAAAGCTTGACCCTTTATTTCCAAAGATTGAAGTTTCTTGCTGAAATTGTACATATTATATTATACATAGTATAATATGTATAATGAATGTTGCTTCTTTTGTGAAACAACGTCGCAAGAGTTTGGGTTTAACTCAAATGCAGTTGGCTATAACAGCAGGAGTGAGCTTACCTACAGTTCAGAATTTAGAAGCTGGAAAAACGAATCCAACGATAAAGCTTTTTGAGAAAATTACTTCGTCATTGGGGTGCTCAATGGACGTAAATTCATTGCAGCCTGATTGGGATTATTTGATTCACTATGGCTTGTCTGTTTCATCCATTCAGGAAGCTTCAAAGGATCAAACTTTTTCATTTCAACATTTTGCTCAGGAAATCATCAAAGCGACCGATGATGTTATGTTGCATCAACAAGCCGAAAGGTTCAAAGAAGCTTTATTGGCGCTTCTTTGCACTCTTCAAATCCATTATCCAACTTATTTTGATTATTTTTTTTCTCAGAATCAGAAGATTTTATATTTCATGAAACAAAAAATGGATAGAGGAAGGATCATTAAACTATCTAGAATGTCTCTAGCTGTGATATCGAAATATTTGTAATTATGGATAAGACAATTCTTCAAAAATTTATTAAAGAAATATCTGATGCTGTTCATGGAAAATGGATTCTTATAGGGGGTGCCGTACTTCCTCTTCTTGATATTCAATATCGAGTGACACAAGACATTGATTTAATAGGGCCGACAACCTCAACCCAGAAAGATACTTTAACTCTTATGAAAATTGCAGAAAAACTAGGATTTCCGATTGAAACTATCAATCAGGCGGCAAGCTTCTTTCTTCATAAAATTCCACAATGGGAGAAGGAACTTGTTTTATTGCATCAAGGAAAACATGCCCGGATTTTTAGGCCTAGTGCTACATTATTTATTTTGCTTAAAATTCAGAGACTTTCTCAGACAGATTTTGAAGATTGTATTCAAATGCTTCAATTTGCTTGTCAAGAAAAAGAATCCATTGATAGTTTAACAATCAAGAAAGAAATTGATGCTCATTTGAAACGAAAGCCATCTTCTGAAAAATCAAAACGCCTTAAAAAACTTCGCTTATCACTCAGAGGGCTTTAGCCCCTTTGCAGTAGCTTTGGAGAAACTCCGAGTCCATATTTCTTTTATTATTTCCTGAATATCTTTTTGAATTTCCAAAATACCACGATGTGCGTTGATGAGATGAACTCTTTTTGGGTTCTCTTGTGCCAGTTTCAAATAACCTTCTCTTACTTTTTGATGAAAATCTATTTCCTCTTCTTCGAAGCGGCTCTCAGAGCTTTTTTCTTCTTTTAATCTTTTGTGCGATCGTGCTAGACCTATTTCTACCGGACAATCCAATATAAATGTTAAATCGGGCTCGAGATTATCTGTTGCCATCAGATTTAACTTTCGACAGAGTTCACGCCCCAACCCACGTGCATATCCCTGATAGACGGTCGTTGCGTCAAAAAAACGATCACAGAGAACTATTTTTTTTTGTGCGAGAGCTGGGCGTATCACCTCTTGGACATGTTGGGCACGGCTTGCTTCATAGAGAAAAAGCTCCGCTAATGGTGAGAGGTTTTTATGATCTTTGTGAAGAAGAATTTCTCGAATCTTATCGGCTAAAGGTGTGCCACCCGGTTCTCGGGAGAGAACAACTTCAAGCTTTTGTGACTTAAGATATTCTGCAAGCAGCT
>JACOXK010000149.1 GCA_016182335.1 Deltaproteobacteria bacterium
GCTGGGGAACAATTCTAGAACGTAATAATCGTCCCACCGCTTTATCATCGCTTGAAGTAACTTTTGGTGGGATGTTGCGCCCTTCTATGAAAACAAATTTAACCTTATGGTCACATGAGAACCGATTCTATTTCGGCGTTGAACATAATTCTACAACTTTAGAAGACAGTATTGTAAAAATACTTAACCCATTAAGTACTTCCTCTGGAGTTGAAGAGATATTTAAAAGTGCGGCAGGAGAAGAGATTATAAGCATTACAGAGCCAACAAGTTATTAGACCGAATCAAAGCCTCGAGAAAAAACTCACCGGCTTTGTAGGAACTACGAACAAGTGGGCCAGAGGCTACATAAAGAAAGCCTTTGGATTCTCCCAATTTTCTATAATGTTCAAATACTGCTGGTGCTACATATTCCTTAACTTCAAGCTGTTTATGAGAGGGGCGCAAATACTGGCCAATGGTTAAAATATCAACTCCGACAGTTCTTAGATCGTCCATCACCTCAGATGCTTCTTCTTGAGTTTCTCCCAATCCAACCATGAGAGAAGATTTTGTGTAAATTTTTGAATTTAATTCCTTCAAACGCTGGAGTACAAAAAGAGATTGTCCATAAGAACAACGCCTGTCCCGGACTCTTTCTGATAAACGCTTAATTGTTTCAATATTGTGATCCAGAACATCAACACCAGAATTGGACATTATCTTGAGAGATTCCGCTCTCCCTTGAAAATCAGGTATGAGGCTTTCAACAATGATATTTGAATTTCTTTTTTTAATTTCAGCTACTGTTTTTGCGAAGTGAGAAGCCCCGCCATCGGGTAAATCGTCACGATCCACACTTGTCAGTACTACATAGGTCAATCCAAGTTCAGAAATAACAGAGGCGATTTTTTGTGGCTCTTCTGCATCTAAAGCTGTAGGTTTACCTGATGCCACATGGCAAAATCGACATCCTCGCGTGCAAACATCCCCCATCAGCATGAAAGTAGCAGTGCCCCCCTTCCAACACTCTCCCATATTGGGGCACGATGCCTCCTCACAGACAGTGTAAAGTTTTTTTTCGCGCAGCTTTTGTTTGATAAAAGTATAGTTCGCGCCACCCGGGGCCTGTACTTTAAGCCAGTGAGGCTTTCTCTGCAGCTGAAGAGTCATAATCCATTTTGTCCTTTCTTCTCTCTGTCATCCAACAACTCCAAATACCTACCTCATAAAGGACAATCAAGGGAAGAGCCAACATGATTTGTGTCCAGGGATCTGGAGGTGTGAGAACCCCTCCAATCACAAAAGAAAAAAACACCGCGTAAGAGCGTTTTAATCTAAAATCACGGCTTGAACAAAGCCCCATATGACTGCACACAACCATGACAAGGGGTAATTCAAAAATAAAGCCTGTCAGAAATGTCAGCATAAAAAAGAGGCTCAGATAGTCTGAAAAACCAACCATCGATACAAATCCAAGAGATTGCCCATAAAACATTAAAAATCTCAAACTCCACGGAATAAGTATGAAATAGCCAAAAAGAACCCCTGTAAAAAAGAGCCCTATAAAGAGAGGAACAAACAGAGCAACACGTTTCCTTTCGGTTTGGTGAAGCCCACCCCATGCAAACATCAAAATTTGAAATACAATAAACGGAAAAGAAAGAATAAGTCCCATGTACAGACTAAGCTTTAATTGAGACAAGAAATTATCTTGATAGCGAAAAACATAAAATGCAGATGTGATATGAAGTTTTAAAGCAGCCCACCGATGTGGATAACTTACGATTTTAAGAAAAAAAACATCCTGCCAGAGGACAACAATGATACTAACAGCAAAAAATGCAAGACAGAAAACAAGACGGCGGCGCAACTCTGCAAAGTGCACACTTAAAGGCAGGGATGTGCTCATATTTTATAATTCTTGAGATTTATCAGCTTTTAGAGATTCTTCGCTTTTTGGAGATTCCTCGCCCTCTTTCAAGCCTTTTTTAAGCTCTTGAATACCTCGAGCAATGCCACGACCCAACTCCGGTAATTTTTTTGAACCAAAAAGAAGAACAGCAATACAACCAATGACGAGCCATTCCGTCATTCCCAAATTACCAATAAAGGCATAAATCACAGTTTCATTCATTTTTATTACTCTCCTTGTTTGCCAAGCCCAGTTGATATCTCTCGTCGTCACGACGAAGTACTGTAAGCAATGGCGCACCTACTACACCTGAACCTGGTGGCGCAGGTGGATTTAATTGTGGGGGTTGATCAACCTTGGTTTCAATATCATACTTGATATCCAGAAACAAACGCTGCAACTTGCGCAAAAAAATACCAAAATTTCTGGCTGTCTGGGGAAATTTCCCCCCAAAAACAAGAATTCCAACAATGCCAATCAGAAGAATCTCAGAAATACTCAGATTAAACATTTAGTCAGTCGTATCACTGACCTAGAATATAAGCAAATACAAGAGGTGCCACAATCGAGGCATCAGATTCAATAATAAATTTTGGAGTTTCAGAAGATAACTTTCCCCATGTAATCTTTTCGTTTGGAACCGCCCCACTATAAGACCCGAACGATGTCGTGCTATCTGAAATTTGGCAAAAATACGCCCACAGACGACAGGATTCTTTCAAGTCTTGAGTAATGAGAGGAACAACACAAATAGGGAAATCACCGGCAATACCACCTCCGATTTGGAAAAAACCAAGAGGTGTTTTGGTTGTCGTTTCTCTGTACCAATCCACTAAAAAATCCATTTGCTCAAGACCAGATTTAACAATTTGAAATGAAGATAAGTTTTTTTTCCGAATTTGCCCTACTATCATATTCCCCATCGTGCTGTCTTCCCAGCCCGGTGTCCAAATGGGTACATTTTTCTCACACGCTGCTATGAGCCACGAATTTTTTGGATCAATTTGATAGTACTGTTTTAAAACCCCAGAACGAATGATCTGATAGGAATACTCATAAGGAAAGTATCTCTCCCCTTTATCATCAGCTTTTTTCCAGACACTATACAACGCTTTCTCAAGTCTTCTCATGGCTTCATCTTCAGGAATGCACGTATCAGTTACACGGTTTAAGCCTTTATTATAAAGAGCCATTTCATCCTCACCCGAAAGAGTCCTGTAATGTGGAACCCTCACATAATGCTCATGGGCAACAAGATTAAAAAGATCCTCCTCTAAATTAGCACCAGTGCAGCAGATGGCATGAACTTTGTTTTGGCGAATCATCTCAGCTAGAGAAATACCAAGCTCGGCCGTACTCATTGCTCCAGCTAGGGTCATAAACATTTTGCCGCCAGAATTGAGTAAGTCTACATAGGCTTCAGATGCGTCAACAAGAGCAGCGGCATTGAAGTGTCTATAATTGTTTTTTATAAATTCTTTTATGTACATATTCTTATAGAGATAACAAAAAAAAAAAGAAACTTCAAACGAAATCACAAATACTTTGACAAATTGTGATTTGTCTTTAGCATGAGATATAGGTGGTTGTGTTTCTTTGATCCCAGAGCACATCTGGGCCGACAGTTTCCAAATGAAGAGAAAACTCATTGTTTGTGCAGTTTGGGCTGTTTTCCTTTTAATCCCTGCGGGGTGTAATCCACTCCTAAACTTCGGGGTCATTGTTTCCAATAAGTTTTTTCGTTCTGGACAACCCGATAACGAAGATTTGTTCGTCATCAAAGATAAATTAAAAATTAAGACCATTCTTAATCTTAAAGTGAGTGTAGACGGTCATGAGAATAAATTTGCTAAGAAAAATAAAATTCGAATTATTCACATGCCCATGTCTGCTAAGCGCCCTCCAACCAATGAACAACTTAATATTTTCTTTGATATTATTCAGAACAAATCACTTTACCCGCTGTGGATGCATTGTCAGGGAGGAGCTGACCGCACCGGTGTTATGGCAGCTGTCTATCGTTTAGAATTTGAAAACTGGAGTAAGTGGAGTGCCCTCTTTGAAATGATTCGCTATTTGCACATTCCTTTTCGATATCCTCAATTGACTCGATTTATCTTTTTTTATGAACGCAGATTTGGATCCTATCAGGAAACACCAAAAGAATTAGAGGAACTCAAGACTTATCTTCAATCCCAAGATCTATGGGAAGACAAAGAAAAAGAATAAGCATCTTTTTATATTTATTGTTTCTACCCCCATTTGTGAGCTCAGTTTTGGCTGAAAATCCTCTTGAAAATAAAATCGTGCAACAAGAAGCCCATTCTAAAAAAATTCAATGGAATGTATTTCCACCACGCGAAAATACAAGTCATACTACCAGAACCTCTGATTTATGGGATACCTCTGCAATGCTCATGGTAATACCGCAGAGAACATTCATAGGAAAAATAGGAATTAAAATTCCAATCATTGAGGCTCTATTATCATCACAGACACTAAGAAGAATTCGCTTAGAAATTGATCTTCTCACTTTTAATCATATGAGTAAAAATGCAACGAACCATCGATTTTACTTGAACACGTCGGACACGAAATTTGGATTTCATATTGATTACCTGTTTCAACCGTGGGCATTGCGATTTGGAGCAAAACACCGCAGTGCTCATCTTGCCGATGGTTTGCTATCAGATGTGGCTATTGAAAGAGGCACTTATCCAAGGAAAAATGGTTATAGCCAAGAATTTTTAGAAAGTTACGTTCTGATGAATAGTGATTATATAAAACCTTATACGGGTTTCACCTATGTCGTACGACAGGGCTCACCAAAAAAAATTCGAGGAAAACATTTCTTAGGTCTGCATGGTGGGATAGATTTAACTTATCCTAATTCTTCTGGCCTGATTCCTATGCTTTCTCTCAACCTCATTGCCCAAGAAGAGTTTGATTTTCATATTTCTCAATCCTACCTGGCAGGTTTGAAAATTGCCCCTAAAACAAGTGATAATTCTTTGATTGTAGGACTCAATTATTATGATGGAGCTGATCCACGTGGTGAGTTTTTTGGAAACTTTACTCACTTCTGGGGTGTGAGTCTTCAATATTTATTTTAACAGTATGACAAGCTGGAGAAAAATGATCGAGTGCCGAGAAAAATTTGCTCTATTTTCTGCAGCATATTGACTTTAGCTCAGCCCCTCTGTAGCACTTTCTTCACATTTTATGAGGGCCTGTCGTAAGAGTTTTATTCTCACTCTGCTCCTTTACCCGTTCGCAGTTTTTTCGTTCACCTGGAACCCACAGATGATCGCGCCAGGAATCACTGAGGAGCAACTTCAATTTTTCAAAAATCAAAAGCTTGATGATTTCCACAAGCATGTTCATGAAATTCATCTGGATGGATACCGACCTGATCTCTTCAAAGCTCTTCTGGAGAGTGGACAGCTTCCTCATTTTGCATTTCTCCTTTCCCGCGGCAAAGTATCGTTTGAAGCATCAACCGTTGATAAAACAGAGACAATGAAGGCAAAGCTCTCTCATCTCACATCACGTTTTGACACAGAGGTTGTGGGTTGGTGGCAGTGGGGAAGATCTGATTTTTCTTTTAAAAATTATTGGATGGACCCAATCGAAGTTATTAATTACGCCCTAGGGCTTACATTCCCGCTCTATCCAACTATTTTTGATTTTTTAACCTCCCAGGGTCACAACGTTACAGCTGGTTTTAGCCTTCATAGACGTTCAGTTCCGTTTGAAAATTATTCTAGAAATTATGAGCAAGGATTTAAAGCCGCCTATGACCATACCTATTTAGACCAGGCACTTGCCTCTATGCAGGGAGTTATTCAAACGTATGAACGTATTGTTCAAAGTAAAACTGAAATGCTACCCATCTATTCAAATTCACTTTTGGCTGCTGCTGATGAGTTTGCTCATTATGAAGGAGTTATCGGAAGAAAACCTGTATCTTGCTTTAATCAAAGTGATAACGATGAAACAGTTCAAACCCTGTTAGATATTTTGACTCAGGATGAAGGTGAATCAAAAGAACTTCAAAGTATTTACCAAGCTGGGCTTACAGAGGAAGAAGTTAAAAAAGGCCGAGCTCGGGGCTACTTTACAGAAATAAAATCAGAACGCCTTTTAAATGTTGTGGGAAAAAGGATCGTTCGGTTTTGTATTAAAAATCCTAAAATCTTTGGTTATTTTGAAGATTCTCAAAAAGATTATCCTGATGTGAGAAATATTCCATTACAAGCCGAGTACGCTCATCCTAAATATGTTTTGGGGATGATTTTAAACGATATTTTATTGGGAAAACTTATCAATACACTTCGAAGTATTCGATTTGGATCCGTCATCGCGAGGCCTTCAGAGAAGGCCGTGGCGATCTTTAGGAAAGAATCTGGCAATGGAATTTTGAATTACCTCCAAAAAGGACAATTAGAAAATTCCCTTTTTGAACACACACTTTTTTCTTTTTATGGTGACCATGGCATGGCTCACACGCCCCATCAAATGCTTGACCGTGAAGATAATAAATATCTCATCTCCAAATTATGGCATCCTCAAGGTTTTCTCAATTATCTTAATGTCAGTCTTGGAATGCGCTCCCTTCCAAAAAATAATGGCTCTTCTATTGATTTAAAAGATGATGAGGTTATCGGAATCGATTTTGAACACTTACCTGAAAGGCTTAAATTTCAACACAAATATCCTCATTGGTATGCAACTGAGGGCAAGAGAAAGATGATACATGCAGAAGGCCGCTCGATTACTGTAGAAACATTTGTAAACGAGAAATCAAAACAAGCATCTGATATTTTTAATGAATTTTCGGTTTTGGCCAAAGAAAAAATCGCTGACAATTTCTGGTGGTTTCTCTTTCTAAAGAATTTTTTCAAAGCTTATTTTATAGACCCCGAATTTGAAAAACAAGTTCACAATTATAAGCAACCTATTATGGATCACCTCACGCGCATTTTACTCAAAAGCAACTCTGGATACGTTGATTTGGAAAATGAAGCCAATCTTGAATATCTTAATCAGTATGTTCGTCTTATTTATGGTGGAGGCGCTCGAAATAATGCTGAAATATTTATTCCTCATTTTAAAGATGCACAATTTACATGGAAAGAGCGCCCAACATTAAATGAAATTATCAACTACAAAGTTTATCCTGATAAGCCTGGTATTCTCGATGCTCTTTTGTCGCACCGAAGTGTAGGGCTTGTTTTCATTCGAGAAAAAAATGAATTATTTGATGAAAACTCTCAACTTCCAAAAACCTCTCGTATTCTTGTCATGGACCGATTTCAAAACAAAAGTTTTATTACCGTGAAGAATGACGTAGAGAAAAGAATTTATGGTTATGAAATACACCCTGCATCGAAATTGGATCCTCTAGGTTATTTTGATGTTGTAAAAAATTCAAAAACAATTTGGAAGTCCTACCATGAATGGAATGATTGGTGCCTTAAGAAAAGAACTTATTATCATAACGCAGTGGCAGGAATAGGGTCGTATCTCTATTCGAATAATCCTGCTGTTGGAGATATTTTAGTGACTCACAGCCAAGGGTGGAATTTTGGCTATAATAAAGGCGGCCATGGCGGACTTCATCGAGAAGAAAAATTAACTATCATGATGATCTCTGGACCTGAAATTCAAACAGGTGAACTTTTTGCAACTGAAGATTCAGGTTTTCAAACACATCCTATTATTGTTGATGCAGTTCCTAGTATTCTTTCTTGGTTAGGTTTTGGAAAAAATGCTTTAAGTAACTATGCTAAAAGTGGACAATTTGCGATTGATTTTGAAGAATGGAACAAGAAACAGAAGGAAGATATTGTTTCTAACCTTGATAATATTGATAGCTTGATTGAACTCCTGAAAAAAAATGGTCTTTCTGATATTAAACCTTCTGATTTTGCACAACGATGGAAGCAGATTTTTCAATTTATTCCTGGTAAAACTCCACCTCTCCCGGATTTTTCAAATTTCAAAGAAGACGGAAACCAGCTGCCATTGAGGACCAAATGAAATAACATGGACTCAACGTTTATCATTCTTACATTGGCAGCACTTCTGACTTCCATCCTTTCTGGAACAATTGGCATGGGGGGGGGCATTTTGCTGTTGGCTGTTATGGCACAGTATTTTCCACTTGCTGTCCTCATTCCTCTTCATGGCATTATCCAGCTTTTTAGCAACACTTCTCGAGTTATTTACAGTTATAAATATTTTCAAAAACATATTGTAATTCATTTTGCTATAGGCGCTATCTTAGGGGCTGTTATTGGTTCTCAGGTTGTTTTGGTCATTCCAGATACCATTTACAAAATAATCTTAGGTTTTTTCATTATCAGTTTAACTTTTATTCGATCACCTAAATTCAAAGTCAAATCTCAATTCAAGTGGATTTCAGTGGGAGGAGTTTCTACATTTCTAGGCATACTTTTGGGGGCAACCGGACCATTAATCGCTCCTTTTTACCTCTCTGAAAACCTGCGAAAGGATGTGCTTGTTGCAACAAAGGCTGCATGTCAGATTTTCACTCATCTCTTTAAAGTCATTACTTTTTTTATGATTGGTTTTGCAATAGGCCCCCATCTTCCCATACTTGCTGTTATGACAGCCATGGTTTTTCTTGGAAATTATATTGGAAAACTTCTTCTTCACCAAGTTTCGGATAAGTGGTTTCTGTGGATTTTTCAGGGTGCTATCGTATGCCTTTCGGTCAGAATGATCTTTCAGGGATTTCTTGTCCTCTCAAAATAGAGCTATTTGTAAAAAAAGATACTTTGTCCAGCATATTCCTCGTGTTTATAAAATGCCCATTGATCTTGTTCGTTTGTGGTCGACTCGGGACTTTTACATATCTTGTTAAATAGACAAGGCTCATGACGGATACGATACTTATCCTTAAGGTTTCAGGGATTTTCTAAAACTGCTATTACTAATCTTATAAGCTATCCGTGGCCAGGCAACGTTAGGGAGGGTAGTGTCAATTTTTTTGTGTAAATTCGAGAAACCAAGGAGCCTTCTCAGCTAGAGATTTTCCAACTGGAGACCTCCTCCAACCCATTTCCATTTTCAAAGAGATAAAAGCCAGAAGCATATAGCAGGAGGCCTCTCCAGCTAGAATTTCCATATCAAGAAAAAATGAGTGGCAGATTTCAGGATTTGAGAGAACAGTTGAGTCAATCAGAAAGAGTTGCCATAGAAGATGCTCTCAGGCAGTGCAAGGGAAACAAGGCACGGGCTGCACAACTTTGTGGAATTCCTCGAAGTCAGCTTTATAAAAAAATACAAGATTTTAATATCAATTTGGATGCTATTTTAACGACTCATTGAGAGTGGGCATCGAAAGCACCCACACCGTGACAAGTCTAAGAAAAACTGCTGTACTGCTAGCAGGTAAACTACGTAATACCTGTCATTTCGAGTGTAGTTGTATGCCCATGGCACTCTCCGCGAAATTCAGGATAAAATCGGCAGCCTATGGCTGCACGATTTTACCCCGAGAATTACAAAGTAATTCGAGAGGGTCTCCCACGTTTACATCTCAGAAGTTCTTTATT
>JACOXK010000150.1 GCA_016182335.1 Deltaproteobacteria bacterium
AAAAAAAAGAAAAAAGGAGTTTTAGAAACTCACGATGTCATTGCGGTTGCCGAAAGACGGGTGAACATCCCGCTTCAAGCAGTTGGCGAAACCGAAGCTCAAAAACTTCTGGATTTGGAAAATTGGAAGCAGTTCGTTATCGAGCCTGGCTAGATGAGGCCAAAGCTCAATATTCCCCAGACATTCTTTTATACTTGTATCACTTATGGGAACAGAAGGGATTGGAGAAAAATCATGCCTCCCGCGGCATTTATGATTGGATACAAGAGCGGAGAAAAACTCGGGAGCTGATCGCCAATCCTTATTTTGAAATACTGTATTTTTCTTTTCAAAAAATAATTGTGTTAAGACAAGAGCGAGAACAACTTATTCAGTTAAAAATTGAAGAAGATCGATATGTCGAAAAAAATCAAGGCCGTCAATTAAGAGATGACATAAAGAAGGATATTGAAACTTCTCATTTAGAAAAACAATGGGAATTTATGAAGGCCTTTGGAAAATACGCACTGGGTTATACAACAGAAAATCTTTTAGAAGAAAATTTTAAAAGCATGCATTTCTTCATCGATATGACCTATAGCGCTTTAGAGGGACTTTCAAAACTCTATCATTCTGAACACGAATTTTTCGAAAAGCTCCTAAAAAAACACCTTGAAAATAAAGAAAATGCTTTTCTTTCACCAGAAATCGACCGTACGTTAACAATAGAAATTCGTCGCCTTGATTTTCTTTCCAATCAGTGGCTTAAGAAGTTCATTGATCTTTTTATGTCAGAAAAACACGTCCTTCCCTGCACTTATCGAAATCCACTGATTGAAATTGATTATCTTCAAGATACTTATGACTGGGTTGCTGAAGGCTATCTATCTTCTGATATTATTCATCCCGGGTCTGGCCCTTCTGAGTTAGTATCGTATCTCAAAGACCGACAAAAAATTCCTCTTGAAAAATTAACGCCGCAAAATGTTGGTGATGCTTTGTCAAGCATTAAAAAAAGAACATGTCGGTATCATGAAATCATTCAAGAACTCGAAGTTTATTGGAACTATTCTTATCAAGAAGAATTTATTTTTTATATGCACTTTGATGGTTTTGATGGGGATGGTACCTCTTTCTTTGAGGCTTTTGGGCTAGATCCAGAGTATTTAAAAACTCACTCCCACTTATTTGCGTGGAATATTAAAATTATTTTATTAAACAAAGGTGTCGATTTTGAAAAACTTGAGAAGCTGCATCAATTAGTGGCGATTGAAGGTCCTGTTTCAAACGGATTTTCAGATCTTATCTCTCAAAAATTAAATGATCCACTTCTTGACCCAACTCTCATTCCTGTAGGCTTATCAATTTTGGATAGAGAGTTTCACAAAGAACGCGATTTGTTGCAGAGACAAGTAAGTGATTTTTCTGAATTGGAACAAGAGAAGATGGACTTGTCCAAAAAAAGCTTGCCATGGGGGGGGGTGGAGATCCTTCGGCTGATGCCTCGGGATGACAGGACCCTAGAGACCGAGCGAGAAAAATTTAACAGGCGATTGTTTCCATTTTTGCCTGAGAAAAACCCGCTTGATTTATTTCCGACCCCTCAAACTGGTTTTAGAGTTACCCCTGTCCTCTCTCCTAAGCAAACACAATTCAATTTTAACTCAAGAAAAAAAGCACTTTACTCACATCTTGCTGATCGAGGACGTATTTTTGAAGGAATTTATTCTCTCTATAAAAATCACCCCCATTTATCCTTAGAGAAGAAAATGAATATTTATAAAAGTATTTTAATATCGGATCAAAATGGAAATCATCAAAACCTCTTTGCAAGTTATTACGAGGAATTACATCTTCTTGAAAAATGGAAGCAAGAAGTTATCCAAGTACATCAAGATTGTTTATCGCGGGGAACTGAAGAATTATCAGGAGAACTTTTGAAATTTATTCTTGATCGGTCTATTTTGATTGGACAATATTTTGAAGAAGCCAAATCAAAAGTCAAAAAACAATGGATTGAGAAAGAAGAAGATGTATGGACTGTTGCAAGTGGTTCTGCACCATCAAATGAAGTGAAAGAAGACATAAGAACAATGATTGACCTTCTCTCACCCTAACAGATACCTAAAAAACTCGCTTCTTGGCAGTTTGCTCAAAAAGGTTCAGATGCGAGGCACCCGAGAAGGCGCGACTGAGGCGTACTTGTGCGGTACGTCGAAGGAGAGCCGACGAGGGTAACGAAGCAGATGAGCATTTTTCAGCAAACTGTTAATTAATAAATATGTTTTGATACCAGCTGATAAGAGCTATACCAAAGAAAATATAGACCAATGTGGCAAGAGCAATAAAGGGCCCAAAGGGTATGGGGGTAAGCCTGGTTGATTTCTTAAATAGTACGCAAACCCCTCCCCAAACACTTCCTAAAAAACAACTCACAAAAAGTATAAAGAAAACGGCCTGAACCCCTAAAAAAGCTCCAAGCATGGCCATCAATTTAATATCACCGCCTCCCATCCCCTCTCTCTTTGTTAGAGTGTGATAGACCCAACCCATAGCATAGAGAATTCCACCGCCAAAAATTAGGCCCAGTAAAGAAACTCTAAAGGCCAGATGCGGTGTAAAAATACTAATGATAAGGCCAACTACAATCGATGGAAGTGTAATGACATCAGGAAGAATATAATGTTTTAGATCGATAAAACTAAGAACGATCAGGACACAGACAAGATATACATGGACTAAGAACTCAAGACTGAAATCAAATTGAAGATAAAGAAAGAAAAGCAAAGATGCAGTTAAAACTTCGATAATAGGATACAGAACTGGAATGTGAGTTTTGCAGTATCGACAGTGCCCTTTTTGAATCAAAAAACTAAGAACTGGAATAAGGTCTATGGGCGATAATGTTTTATGACACGAATCGCAATAGGATCTTGGCCACCACAGGCTTTTCTTTTGAGGCAAGCGAGTAATACAAACATTCAAAAAACTCCCAAGAAGCAGTCCCAGTACCAAAATGATAGCTCCAATCATTCAACTCTCAGCCTTCTTACACATCCAAAAAAAATTTATTGCCGAGAAGATGCTTTTGCGGCGAGTTCGCACCGCAGGGCACGTCCACTGTGTGACGTGCCCGAGGAGCGCTGTCTGAGCAAGCAAAAGTATCTCCTCGGCATAATAAATTTGTTTCATTTATTACTCCAACCCATACTTCTCCAACCTGTATCTCATGGAGCGGAAAGTAATTCCCAAAAGTTTTGCCGCGTCCTTTTTAACACCACGACTTTTAGTTAAAGCCTTCTGGATAAGATCTTTTTCAATTTTACCTACAATATCCTCCAATTTCACTTTGCCTTCATCAATACTAATCGCAGTATATCCAGGTAATGCAGAAAATTTCGATGTTGAGAAAATATGCTGTGGTAGATTTTCTTTCAAAATAGCTGGTCCCTCAGAAAGTGCCACACTTCTTTCAATGATGTTTTCTAACTCTCGTACGTTTCCAGGATAACTATATTTTTTTAAAGCATTCATGGCTTCATCCGATATTTTTTTAATTTTTTTATCAAGAGATTTATTGTACTTCTCTAAAAAATGCTGTGACAGAGCTAATATATCATCTTTTCTTTCTCGAAGGGATGGCGCCTTAATGTGAATAACATTGAGTCTGTAAAACAAGTCTTCCCGGAATCTTCCTTCAGCTACTTCGAGCTCTAAGTCCTTATTTGTGGCACAGATAACCCTCACATCGACGCTAATATCCTCAGTACCACCCACTCTTCTAAAAGTTCTTTCCTGGATGGCTCTTAAGAGTTTGACCTGGATAGTAAGAGGAAGCTCACCTACTTCGTCCAGAAAAATAGTACCTGAATTAGCAATTTCAAAAAGACCAGTTTTCTCTGAGATAGCACCCGTAAATGAACCCTTCTTATGACCAAACATTTCACTTTCCATAAGATTTTCAGGAATGGCACCACAGTTGATAGTTACAAAGGGCTTATCCTTCAAGGGACCATTGTAGTGAATAGCTTTTGCAATCAGTTCCTTACCTGTGCCAGATTCTCCGGTAATAAGAATATTTGTTTTGGTCTGCGACACACGCTGAATCATGTCATACAGCTTCACCATACAGCTTGAAGCTCCTACAATATTGTTGAATTCGTATTTCGTACACAGTTCTTTCTTAAGTTGAATATTTTCTCGCTTCAAAGACCTTTCCATAAAGGCTTTTTTAAGAATGATCTTAAGCTCGTCAATTTTAAAAGGTTTTGTAATATAATCATAGGCACCAAGTTTCATGGCTTCAACCGCTGATTCTGTTGAGCCATAAGCTGTAATCATCATAACAATAATGTCTGGGTTCATATTTTTTACTTTTGAAAGAAGTTCCATCCCAGAAATTTCTGGCATTTGGATATCAGAAATAACCATGTCGAACGATTCTTTTTCCAATAATTTGAGTGCCTTTTTTGCATTTGATGCTTGGGCTACATCGTATTTTTCACGACGAAGCATAATTTCAAGAAATTCTAAAATGCTTTGTTCGTCATCAACAATGAGAATTTTTTCTTTAGCCATTCACGCCTCCTCTCTTGGGTAAGGAAAGAATAAAACTTGTTCCCTTCCCGGATTCACTTTCAACTGCGATATCGCCACCATGAGCTTCAATAATCTTGTAAGTTGTAGCAAGCCCTAAACCAGTACCGCCTTCCTTGGTTGTAAAAAAAGGATCGAAAATCTTTTCTTTAATCTCGGTATTTATTCCCCCACCCGTATCCCTGATAGTAAGAAGTTGAACCGAGTCTTTATCCTCCCATTCAATGAAAATATCTCCCTCATCTTCAATTGCTTGAGCTGAATTAATAAGTATGTTCCACAAAATTTGCTTAAATTTTTCGCCATCAATATAGAAAAAAACGTCTTCTTTTCCTTCATGATGGAGTTGAATCTTTTTTTGATACAAAGGATGTTGTCTAAATGCAGAAAACATTTCTTCTATAAACTCTTTTATTTTTATTCGTGTGGGCCTAATTTCAGCAGGTCGAACAAATGCCAGTAATTCGGTTATCAGAGTATTGAGCCTTTCTGTTTCCTTAAGCATGATATTCATCAATTTTTTATCGTCTTCATCGACGTGAGCACTTTTTTTCAGGAGTTGAAGCGATCCACTCACTGAGGCCAGTGGGTTTCGAATTTCATGAGCAATCCCTGCGGCAAGTTTGCCCACCGCTGCAAGTTTATCGCTCATGCGAATTTTTTCTTCTAGACATTTAATCTGTGTTCGATCCTGTACTATAAGAATCTTTCCTATTTCTTTTCCTTCAGCATCCTTGAAAACAGATTGAAAAATTTCTAAAACTTTTTTTTCATCATTTACAAGATATTCTGTATCCTGACTTTTTTGATCTAATTCCAGAGATGGAAGAACTTCTGATATTTTTTTATGAAGTAATTCTGATTTAGTTTTTGAAAAAATACTTTCTGCCGCTGGATTCATAAAAATAATATGCTCTGATTGATCACTCACAATCAGGCCGTTAGTAAGATTATGAATAACTGTCTGAGTAAAACTCTCTTTTTCTTTGAGTCTCATTCCTGTCATTTTTAATTGTTCTGATAATGTTCCTGTCGCATAGGCAACTAAGAAGAAAATAAAATTGTTAATAAACAGAACATAAAGATGGCGCTCTGAATCCACAATCGGATTATAAGTTAGATAAAGACTAAAGCTTATTGTGCACAAACAAGCAGTCAGCCACGCCCCTCCCCTTTGGAAAAGAAGGCTAGAAAAGAAAATGATGACTGAATAAAGAATATTAAAAATACTATCTGGGGTTTTTAGAACATAAATGAGCGTTGTAACAAATAAAATATCATAAACTGTCTGCGAACTAGCAAATAAAGTAATATTTTCTACGCGACGTATGCCAAGCACATAAAAAAAAGTAACTAAATAAGTTAAGGCAAGAAGGAAATAAATAGAGATTAATTCTGAAGAATATTCTGGGGTATGAAATTTTAGTTTAAAAAAAATATAAAAAGCCAAAAGTGATGTAAAGACCACAGTCCTTAAAAAAAGAAATTTTATCAATTTTTCTTTTGATTCAGAAAAGCTCATAAATTTTTGAATGATTTATTCATAGTATACCACCCGGTGACAATTTACGCCATCTAAAAAGAATGACAAAAAATGACACGCTGTGATATAAGTACTTAATATGACAGGAAATATTCTCATAACCGGAGGGACAGGTTTTGTTGGGTCTGCTGTTGTTAAGGCACTTCTAACTGAAAATAAAAAGGTTTTTTGCCTTGTTCGCAAGAGCTCCTATCAGGGCCAATTCGCGCATCTTCCAGTCAACATCATTCATGGCGATGTCACAGATTGTGCTTCACTGCAGGAGCCATGGAATGAGTCTATCGACACCGTGATTCATTGTGTTGGGATACTCAAAGAAAAGCCTCCTCACATAACACATCAAAAAATCGTTATTGAGGGAACTTCAAATCTCATTAAGGCCTGTCAACAAAAGAATATAAAAAAAATTATTTACATAAGCGGACTGGGAACACACAACAGCGCTAAAAGTCTTTATCATCAAGCAAAATGGGCTGCAGAACAGTCGGTACGAGAAAGTGGACTCAATTTTGTTATTTTTCGTCCTTCTGTCATTTTTGGAAAAGAGGACGATTTTCTCAATCAATTTGAAAAAATGTCACGTTTTTCTCCGTTCATTCCAGTCGTTGGAAATGGGGAATACCAAATGCAACCTGTGAGCATTCATGACGTATCTCAATGCATTGTGGATTCCATAGAAAGTGTTAAAGCTTTGAACCAAACGATCGAAATAGGGGGCCCTCAAAGATATAGTTTTAATAGTATTCTTAAACTCATGCTAGAATCGACAGGGCGTAGAAGAATTCTGCTCCATTTACCTATGAAAATATTAAATGTCATTGTTCCTATATTCGAAAAAATCCAAAATTTTCCTTTAAGTCTGGATCAGATGCTCATGCTTTCAGAAAACAATGTGACGGAGAACAAACTGCTTCATCAGGTTTTTAGCATCAAGCTTCAAACGCTCACAGAGGGATTAAAAGAGTATTCTTGGTCTACTAAGGAGGTCATAAGTAGGGACACTTAAAGCCCTAAAATATTTCCTAAATCCTCAATAACCCCAATGGGTGTTGGAATATGTTTAAGAACTCCCCATATTTTTTGTATCGTTGAAGTCATTTCCTGTGCCATAAGCCCCGAAAAATCAAAGTTTGGATCAGTGATAAAACCCTTCACGTAAAAAGTAAAATCAAAATTCTTTTCCTTTTTCTCTGAAGCAAGAGCAGGAATTTGATAAAAAATAGCAAGAACGTTGCCCAGCACAGAAGTATTCTTTGCCTCTGCCCCCGATAAAGGCTTGGCTTCAACATTAGTTGCCAGCACGTGATGTGACGAATCCAAGTAGTTTTCTTTAATATTAACTTGTGAATCCATATTGAACAACCCACTTTGAATCTTAACCGCAGTGTAACGTTCACAATAAGGAGAAAACCTAATGAGATCAACATTTTGAATCACGGGGAGAAGTTTTGCTGAAATCTTGGGCTTACCTAAATCTGCGTTACCCTTTATTTCAACGGTTCCCTTATCAAATATAAGAGCTGTCAATTCAAGAGCAGCCATTTTTGGATTTATAAAATCAATTTCATCCAAAGAGAAATTAATTTTTGAAACGAGTAATGCTGGCTGTTGGGTAAGAGAGTGATCATCTAACTGAATTCGACCGTGTCTTACAATAATATTTCTGATGAGCAGAGGAATATGTGCCTTATCTTGCGCAGCCTTTTTCTTTGCAAGGACATTTTTTTTCCAAGCAAGTGCAGGTATTTTTTGATTTTGGGTTACCTCTAAATGAATGATCGGTTTATTAACAAGTATTTTTTGAATAATGTATTGTGAAGAAAGCAAGGAAAGAATCGAGACATTCACATAAAATTTTCCAATGGAGATGGCCCGCGTCCCAGCCTTTGGATTTTGATTTCCAAATTTAAGTCCATAGATAGACATACTTCCTGGAAGAATGTTGAGATTCACAAAAAGTGCTTTTGTAGGTATACCTGTTTTCGATGCAATGATTCCTGGAATGAGAAAAGTAAGAACAATATTAAGCAGCAACTTTAAGGCAACAATAACAACAAGAATTTTTATAATATTTTTTGTTTTCACAACTCAAACTTTATTTTTTTTTGTGAATTTTTTGGATCTGAAAGATTAATGTCATAATTTTGAACGCTCTTATGAGTGCCTAAAGTAAGTTGTAATTTTGAGGTATCTTTATCTTCACATTTGAAATTAAGGTCCAATATATTTTCTCCAGAATGTGTATTCTGAAATGGAATCACCGTTGGATACTCTATTCCAAGAGTTGATGTTGTAAGCTCCATGTCACCATTGAGGATTGGACTAATCATGCAGCTGGATCCACTAAGTGAAATATAAGCACCTTCATCATGAGGGCCTGGGCCTACAAATACTGTGGGGACTTGTTTTTTCACATCTGAGTAAACCGTGATAGTTTTTCTAATAGACTTCTTCTGTCCTATTTCATCATTGAATTTAAAGAGTAGAAAAATAGGAGTGGCAAGGCCCTCCATAAGAATTTCAATTTTCAATCCCTGCGGACTTTCTTCTTTTTTCGTATAAGTAATGTCGACTTGATTGTGCCCCTCTTTAAGGCAAAAGAATTTTTGAGCTTCGTCACGACTCTCCTTCGGAGCAGAAGCCAGCATTGAGTGATTATTAGAAAACAACCTTTGAGAGTGGCTCGCTCCGCCTTCCATTTCTGCTAAAGCGCTCTCAAGTTCTAAATCAATGGAATTTATTTTAATATTAAGTGCATATCCGTAACTTTCGGCGTTCATTACAACTTCAAACTCTTTGTTCTTATTCATTTTCTCTCCCTTCCTTGAACACATTACCGCAAACGTAATGATGAGCATAATGGCTATGAAATGCCGCAGGCCCATATGTGCTTTTTCGGAATGTTTTAATAAAAATAAAGCGGCACTCTTTCAAGCGCCGCTTTGGAGGGTAACAGTGACAATCATTAGAATATAATATCAATAAGCTGGACAATGGTCAGGGTTGGCAATGTATTGGGAACATTTCCCGGATTAAACGCTGCCAAACCGATAGCGGGAAGAGCCAATAATGTGGCTAATGTAGCAACAGCAGTGTTGGATAGGTTGGAGGTGATTGAGATGCCGTTTTATTCGGATGAACAAAAGGTGGTGATAGCCAAAGATTATTTATTGCCTCAGGCAACAAAGGACGCTGGGCTTCCATCGGGCAGTATTGTAGTAGATCCGAATTTGTGGATGGAGATTGTTCGGCCTTTGG
>JACOXK010000151.1 GCA_016182335.1 Deltaproteobacteria bacterium
TTTTTCTTTTTCTCAAATAATTGGGAATATTCGCTAAAAAAAGCAGACGTTAAATAGTCGACTTCAGATGCATTTTGAAACAAAAAAGGAAGTTCAAAAATACGAACCTCAGAAAGAATCTCTCCCAATCCCATACCAGTAAAACCGGCAGCATGGACCTGACCATGTAGCATTTTTCTAATAACGTCTTTTTCGTCTCCAAGAACACCGCCTGGATACATTTTGAGCAAAACTTCTCCCCGTGTATTTTTTTCTAGTTCATTATTAAATTCATGCATGATATTCATCCATGAGGATCCTTCGGGTGCCAGTAGAGCTGTCTTAATAATATTTTTCGATGAACAAACAAATGGAAATAAAACTGTCATTGCGAGGGTTGCGCAGCAACCCGTGGCAATCTTTTTAAAAAAACTCATTTTTCCCCCTCAAAGCTCTGTAAGCTCTGATTTTTGCAACTTGATTTGCCAGGCTTTGCTCATGCAAAATCTGGGCAGGTGCATTTATGACATAGCGTAAAAGTTCTCCAAAAAGCTTCTCATCCTGAGATTGAACGCAATAGAATCTGGCATACATATAAGGAACTAGAAGGAGTTTCTTGTTTGATATTTTTAGAGCCTTGTCAAAATGTTCTTTCGATTTGCCAAGATTTCCACCAAGCATGGCAGGACGGCTCCCGTAAAAAACACCCAAAAACAGATGGGCGCTCCCATAATAATAGGTTTCTTCTAATTCTAGAACACGTTTCATAAGTGACTCTGCGCGCCCAAGATCAGCAACCACTGCTGGGTCATCCTTAGAGAGGTTGATTAAATTTCCCCAATTATATCCAGCCCAAAAAAGATAAGGAACATCCTCTTTGTCAAAAGCTTTGAGAGATTCCTCAAAATCTGAAAGCAACCCTTTTGTCTTATACTGAACAAACGATTCATTTTGAGCCTCAAGATATCGTGTCGCATAATGAAAGCCTCGAGTGTAAAAATCGGCTGCCCTTTTTTTGAAACTCTCTGAAGTAGATGGATGAGCAGAAAATTCTTCCATCTTATCTTCTAAAAAACTAAAAGCATATCCTCCAAAACCCTGTGACAAAAGCAGGAGTAAGTCTGGATTTGTAGGATCTACCTTAAGCAGCCCATCTAGCATTTTAAGATTAGCGGCCATGGCTGATTCGGCTAAAATCAAGTCTGACTCTTCCTCAAAGGCAGGAGCAGCCTGGCGCATGAGCTGTGCAGTTTGACGCACCGCAATCTTTTGAACACTACAGCTAACGCTTACAAAGGCCACAATTGACACAACGAACATGGTTTTCTTCATTAGGGGTGTGGTTATAGTAAAAGGAATCCTTTCTGGCAATTAAAAAAACACCAGATAAATCCATTAGTTATGACGCGATATGTCAACTCATTTAGATACTTGACCATAAAGTATGTTATCTGTAGATTGCGGTATTTGTGCATTATCTTAAATCAAAAATCACATTTGCAGCGAGCCACCAGCTCGTTAATCAGGATTGGGACACTGAAAAAAACAGACAGGTTTACGGCAAGTGTAGCAACCGTCATGGTCACAACTACACCGTTGAAGTAACAGTCAAAGGACCGTGTGATCCTGTAACCGGCATGGTTCTTAACTTCACGCAGCTTAAGCATTTATTGAAAGAGATTATTTACTCTCAAGTAGACCATAAAGATTTAAATCAAGATGTGCCATTTCTAACAAATGTGCCCCCTACTGCAGAAAACTTAGCCTGTGTTTTTTGGAATCTACTGAAGGTGCACATGCCAGAGAACATTGCACTTCATGAGATCATGGTACAAGAATCAGAAAAAAACACAGTGTATTATCACGAATAAAGATTTAGGACATATATGGAAAATCTTATCCAAAAATTACTGATTGAGCTTGGCGAAGACACAACCCGAGAGGGTTTGCAAAAAACACCCGGTCGCGTTGCGAAATCTTTGAAAATTTTAACAGAGGGTTACCATCAAGATCTTCATAAAATAGTGAACGATGCTTTTTTTGAGCATTCCTCACAGGATATTATTCTCGTCAAAGACATTGACCTCTTTAGCCTTTGTGAACATCACATGCTGCCATTTTATGGAAAGTGTCACGTGGCCTATATTCCACAAGGAAAAATCATTGGGCTTTCAAAAATGCCTCGCATCGTTAACATGTTTTCTAGAAGGTTGCAGGTTCAGGAAAGGCTCACAAAACAAATTTCAGAAGCACTCATGGAAATACTCAGGCCCCAGGGTGTGGGGGTTGTGATCGAAGCTGAGCACTTATGTATGAAAATGCGCGGAGTTGAAAAGCAAAACTCGAAGGCTATTACAAGTTCAATGTTAGGCATATTTCACAGCGAGTCTACTCTGCGACAGGAATTTCTCAACCTTATTCATTGACAAGTTAAAACTTGAGAACTAGCACATGAATGCACTATGAAAAGTATTCTTTTTTCTCTCTTTATTCTTATTATATTTCAGTTGAGTTTTGCCGGCGATAATCCGGACAAATCCCCAGATGTTAACAACGATGAAACGGCATCGGAGAGCTCAGAAGACTTTGAAAAACAAGTTCCTAATATTAACTGGGGTCATAGAGATTCAAACATAGTTTTAGAAGCCGTTAATGTTCTTCCAGATGAGTTCTTAAATGCCTTTGATGCTTATATAACTTTTTGGAAACTTAATAAAATCAATTACACAGATAGAAATGCACAGCTTCGACTTCAAGTTGCAGAAGAAAATCCAGGAATGGAAGACGACCTTGATTATCTTATTGAAAGAATCATTGTAGAATCTTCCCATGATGCTGCTCTCTATGGCTTTGTGGGAGGTGGCTTATCAGAAGCTTTCATTTCTCGTTTCCTTGGAAAAAGTGCTTCCGAAATCGGTGAAAAATATAAGAGTATTTTAGGTGCTTTGGGGAAGGGTGCAGCTTTTGCATCTGTCACTGTTTTTCTAACAACGCGTTATTTTTTGGATGCCTATTTTCAAATTGCAAATCTTTTGGGATGGGTTAAGGGCAACACCATTACTGATGAAGACAATAGGCGCTTTCTGGCTCAAGCTTTTGTTTATAGTGCTTCCCTCTATACGACGGATGTGAGTTTAGCATTGATTTTCCGAGGAATTGGAAAGGCCATCCTGCGAACCATGCCAAAACATGGCTTTACTGACATGAGCGAAGAGGCATTAGCACAAATGGAGGAGCTTGGACAAAGCCACTATGGGAGAGCTACACGTGAAATGCTGGAAGATTCTGGAAGGTTTTCAGTGCGAAAGAGTAAAGAAGTTCTTGCAAAGTACTTTAAAAGATTTGTTGGAGAGTTAGATGTCGCTCAGCCTGTTGCAAAGTATTCTTTTTGGCGAGAGTTCTTTGGAATGCTTTTTCGAACTGTCGGCATGAACAAAGGAGCCAAGAATAGATTTTTGTTGGATTGCGCTGTGAATAAAAGTGAAGTTTCTCAGGGAAATAGTTTTCTTGCTAAAAGCTTAGCTGCACAATCTTTTTCTCCATTCCATATTGCTGCTCACGGAACAATATCAGCTCTTTCTAGCTGGGCTCTCACGAAATATTCGCTTGCAGCCTTTATTCGCTTTCTTGAACCTTCGCACCACATTGAAATTGTAAAGGGTCATACCGATTTTGGCTCTCTCATCGAAAATGAAGTTTTCTTTAAGTTCTTAGTCAATGCTATTGCTGCTAATAAAGAAAACCCTCAAGGGTTGCATTCTAGAGGGATCCGAATTTCCATCGAAGATATGTTTGCTACCGTTTATCGTGAAATTTACGATTTTGGGGATGATGGCTTTATTCGCTCACCCTTTTATCAGGCATACGCTTTGAAAATTCAAAATCGTGAACCCATGGCTTTCACACAAAAGGAATTGGACTTTTACTATAGTACAAATATTGAAACAAAAAAAATAGTTTACCTACTGTGCTACTATTTTCTTGCTTATGATGGTTTTTCACAATCAGGGTTGACCCAAGACCAAATCGGAGATGACAAAACCCTAGCTTCCGTCACCTTTTTTGATGAGATGAGAAAGAGCGGAATACTTAAAGACAATGAGGCTTTACTGTTTAATATTAAGCGTGACGAGTTTGCCAAATTCTTGCAAAACCAGAGAAAAGACTTTTCAAGAGATCCCGCCTCGTATGCTCAAGACCCAGAAAAGGCTGCCTATCCAGAGCTTGTTGCCTTAAGATGGCTTAAAATTAATCTCACTGCGAATGATGTTTTTACACGCTCTGCCCCGCTTTCTGTTGACCTCAAACCAGCTTCACCCCTTACAAATAATCTTTCGATAGAAAATGCCTCTGAAGCAAAAGAATAGCATTTACTTTTTTATTTTATTCCTTAATTTTTCTATCCCGTTGAATGTGAGGGCGAACCCTTACGAAAATCTTCTTTTCAGCGATGATGTGCCACAACTTGTGCAAGACCAAACTCGATATGCCTTAAACCTTCGCAAGATTGTTCTTCGAGAATTACTACTCACACGGATTGTTTTACAAAATTACCTGGCTGCGCTAGATAATCTAAAGTTTAACCAAGGTGCTACTTTAGCATTACAACTTCATACCAGAATCACTCGCGATCCTACACTCTCTCCCGTCTTATCCCTTCTTGAAGAACTAGAAAATGGGGCTGAAACTGTCACGATTGATCAATCCCAAGATTTTATTGAACGTTCTCTACTCACTTCGTGGGAGCTCTTTCAATACGACCTAACTCTTCGAAAAATGAAAACTGAGGAGGAAAGAAATATTCGTTTTAACATTACTTACGAAGATAAAAAGCCCTGTCTTCTCACTCAGTGGGTGGGCCCTCGTGTTTATGAAGCCTATAGACCTGTTTTAAAAATCAGGGGTGGCTACAACAGTCTTGATCAGCACCCATCTTATCAGTATTTTCTTGAAAATATTGAGCAACTCAATCAATCAAGACGATATACATTAAGTACATTTCAACTTTTAAATATTCCAATGGAAATGAGATTTCTCTCCCAAAATATAACTCTCTATCATTCTATTTTGGCAGCTGGATTTGAAATGAACCCGCAAGATTTTGTTGTTTCCTCTATCTACCAAGAATATCCGCCAGAGAAAGTGAATGGTTTAAATATTGACCAAGCTTTGACTCAAAAAAGCATGGATCGAATTAAAAAAGCTTTGGAAAAAGGCATTTATCAAGCTCTACTGATAAATGAAGAAGCCATTGATTATCTTTCAGGCAATTGGAATTTTTGGCAATCTGCCATTTCACTCGATTTGGCTACAGAAGTTTTAGAAAAACTTAGCTTTCTAACTCTTTATAATTATCTTTGTGAAAAAGCTTCACAACACTATAAAAGTTCTCTATACGCACAACTTTTGAATCAACAACTCCTCGATATTTATGAAAAAAATAAAAAGGATGGCGAGTACATTAAAAATGTCATTCTTGGTGTGAGCCTTGCAAGCTCTATACTTTTGGGACCTTCCGGTTGGATTGCTGCCGGTATCTTTATGACAGCCTCCACAAGTTATGCAATTCTGTCGTATCAACAGTACGTTGAAAGTTTTTCTCAGAAAGAAATTATCTCTGCTCTCTACCATTGCGTAAAATTATCTTCTTTGATTGAGGATGAAGAATGGGAAAACTGCATTGAAATTTTCGAGGGAAATAAAAATGAATTTTATCTTTCCGCCTTAGCTTTGGGATTGGAACCCTTATTTATAGGTCGATTCTATCTGGGTTTGAAAGCAACGCAGCAGGGTGGATGGCAAGCTTCTCGAGCTTACCTCAAGAGTCTTTTCATTCGATCTGAACCAAAAGGTCGATTCCTTCCCTATTTAGAAAGAAAAGTTTTTCGATTGAAAAACCCAAAGCTATCAAAACTCAATTGGAAGACAATGTGGGCACTTGGGTTTATTTATCTTTTAGCTGACATTTCAACACCTCAAGCTTCAGAAGATACTGCAAAAGCTGTACAAAAATTTAATAATATTATTTCACAAGAGGGTTTAAAAGAGCGCTATTTACAGCTTTCAGAATCCTCCTATGAACTTTTTGATCAATATGACAAGGATAATAACACTCATGTTTTTTCACTCATGGTAAAAGACCATCATCATTTAGAAAAAAATTTCCTGCGATTTTATGATGATGCCGAATTAGACAATGACAATGAATGTTTTGTATTTCTTCGTAATGGCGTTTTTTATATGCCAAGTTCCATTTTGAAAAATGGGAATGCAAAAAACATTGTTTTTGAAATTGCAAAACATATTTACATACTCACTTTTTCAAAAGTTGCGGACAAAGATTCAAATCCCTATAAAAATAATGATGAAGAGCTCTTTGCAGACGCAGAAAAGTTTGCTTATGAGTGTGGTGGAATACCATTTGTTGAAGAATCAAAATGAGTTTTCAGTCTTGTCAGCATGTATTAGACTGCTATAGTTTTCTGGGTGGACTCTTCGTAACAATAGAGTCCAAATGGAGGGAGTTTTATGGCTTATACAATATGTGAACCCTGTGTAGATACTAAAGATAAAGCTTGTGTTGATGTTTGTCCTGTAGATTGTATTTACGAATTAGAACCACAAGAAAGATCTTTATACATTCATCCAGATGAGTGTATCGATTGTAATGCTTGTGTTCCTGAATGTCCTGTAGATGCTATTTTCCCAAATGACGAAGTTCCAGAAAAATGGAAGTCTTACATTGAGGCCAATGCTCAGGCATTTCATCGTGATTCAGCGACCAGAGAAGCAGAACTTGCAAAGCTAAAACCAAAAACGTAGAAAACACGAATCTACTATGTCATCCCTGCTTTGGCGGGGATGGCATAGTATTCTTATTTTATTGTTCGATAATTTCCTTTACAGCGCTTTCATCAAAGCCTTGGAGATACTTATCCCCTAAAACAAAGAGGGGGCGACGAATAAGATTTGGATCATCAATCATCATACGAATAGCTTCTGTTTTTGTGAGAGTTCTTTTACTCAGCTTTTTTTCTTTATAAGTTTTGCACTTAGGATTGAGGCTGGATTTAACATCTTTTCCAGAAACAACTTTTTCAAGAACAGATCTGGTAGGAGGGGTTTGAACGATATCAAAGTTTTCAAACTCAACTTTTTTCTTGTTTAAGAAGCCCCACGCTTTTTTACAAGAACCACAACTTTTTTTCCCATAAACCTTAAGAATTGAACTATTTGTTTTTCTCATAATTTACCTCTCTTCTCCCGTTTTAAATTGATTAATCCGACCCTTCAGTGAATTATCGTTATATCAAAAAAAGCAACATTATCAAGTGGAGCTCAAAACCTATCCTAGAAGAGATTTAACGAGTTGACTTACTTTTTTCCCATCTGTTCGGCCCCGAACTTTTGGCATAAGTAGCTTCATAACCTTTCCAAAGTCTTGTGAACCTTGGGACTTGGAATCAGAAATCGTATCATGA
The DNA here is from genome assembly GCA_016182335.1 of Deltaproteobacteria bacterium. Taxonomy (GTDB): domain Bacteria; phylum Bdellovibrionota; class JACOXK01; order JACOXK01; family JACOXK01; genus JACOXK01. The sequence goes on from JACOXK010000151.1 coordinate 7,461, forward strand.
ATAACTTTTCTTAATTCTTCGTCTGTCAGCTGCTGAGGCAGATACTCTTGCAAAAACTGTAATTCAGCCTTTTCCTTGGCAACCAGGTCAGTCCTTCCACCTTTTCCAAATTGCTCAATAGAATCAAGCCGTTGCTTTACAAGAGAGCTCACTATCTTTTCAATATCCGCATCATTCAGGTCGATCCTATCATCAATTTCTTTTTTACGGATAGCAGCATGAAGAGTGCGACCGTATTGAAGACGGTCTTTTTGAGCCGTTTTCATGCAGTTTTTAATATCCTGAGATAATTTTTCTTTAAGGGACATAACCCATCTGTATCAATGACTCTGTAGAAATGCAACGAGCTTTGTGGTAGCGTGAATATAGTGCACCTATCTTTCGAAAACAAGGGCGATATTATCCACATAACAATCCAAGGAAGACTAGAATTCTCTCATAACGCCGTTATTCAAGAAAAAATAGAAGCTCTCATTAAGGAAAACCGCCGAAAACCTAAAATCATCATAGATATTCATGAGTTAAAATTTATTGGCTCTTCTGGGGTTAGGGATCTAATTTTTTTATTCAAAAAAATCAATCGCATCACTCCAAGGCCCCGCTTTGTAGGCGTAACCTCTGAATTTCTCACGCTCTTTACGGCTCTTGAAGGAAGAAAAAAGTTCTACTTGTATAAAGATCGCCAGACCGCCACTAACAGCTTTGATGCCTAATTTTTTACATATGTTATAATGTTAATCAAAAGCTAGTTTCATTTTCAGTTCACTTTCTTAACATATAACGTACAGCTGATAACTTATAACTCAGAGAGGAGAAGGTCATGAGCATAAAGAGCAACGTTTCATTATTTTTTGGTGTTCTAATATTGTTTCTACTTAGTCATTGCAGTGGTGGAGGAAACGGCGAAACGACTACACTTCCCCCGCCCACTGGAGCATCCAGTACGCCCGTTGTGCAACAGCCCACGACCGTGCCTCTAAATCAATTTGAAAGAAATATTTATATTACAGTAAGGAATGCCTCAGCACCAGTAACTCCCGATCCTGCGTATAATATCTACCGAGATTTTTCTATAAAATCAGTTGATCCAGTAGCTCAGATGAGTGGTGGACAAGCAAACTATTCATCCATAACTCTTATGACTGGTAAAGCTCTACTTGCTCTTTCCCGAAGTGGAATTGCAGTCACCGCATCCAAGGTATCAGGAGCTGGTATTGGTACTGTCCTTCAAGTTCACGACATCAAAAGTCCAAATTCTCTATTTTCAAATATCGACATTTTTTCTGATAGCCAACCGTTTTTATTCATGAAGGGACATATGAAGGCTATCATCAATGACACCGGAAGCACAATTGCCTTCATGACACTTGATTCCTCCGGATTGCAGGGAGTTCATGTGATTCAAATTGATCCATCCAATGGTCAAAAATTATTGGAAAATCAATTGCCGTTAAAAAGCATTATTCCAAGTG
>JACOXK010000152.1 GCA_016182335.1 Deltaproteobacteria bacterium
ACAAAAAGTGGAAGCAGATTGCTCTTTCTTCCAATGACAGAAAAGCCATGGCAAGAGCTTTTTTCTGGTCCGAACTTCAGGCAGCTTTTATCATGCTTTTTTCAATCGAGCAGATTAGAGGAAAAGATCCTGAGATGAAGAAAAGACTTATTATTGCAAAGGCCAATTTATCTAAGAGGCTTGCCGATTACTCGGAAGCAATATTGAACGAATTAAGGTTGGTAAAATGATCACAGAAGGGTATTTCCCGCCGCTGACGAAATCAAAATATAATATTCGAGGTTTAATCCCTAAACCAGCCAATATAAATAACTTGCGTGAGGGTGTCAAACAAACACTTAGAACATTGCCATATGTTTTGGATGCAGAAGTCAATTCTTATGACGAAGACGCCAACATTCTTCTTACCGGCATTGTAACGGTAAATGGAGAATTTATCGAAAGATTTAGCGAGCAGAAAATAATAGGACAAATTACAAGGCTTTTAGAGACAGAGCATAAAGCAAGAAAGGTCGGAGTTGGGATTTCAATTTATCAAGAAGGCGTGGAAGATTAAAACTTCCAATTGAATTTTAAGATTATTTTCTCGCAAAACCAAATAACCAAAATATATAAAAAATTATTTTTCTACAAAATTTCTGCATTATGCAAATCTTTGAATTGCGAGTCTTTTGTCAATAATTTCAAATTATATAACAACGAACTTGATAGTATCAACGAATCAATCATTCCCCAATTTTTGATAAATTTCTTTCGCTCGTAATTAATTTTCCCAGCCATTACCGAAATAATCTCATTCACACGAATTATTTTAGAACCCTTTTTAATACTTTCAATGTAAGTTTCGATTTCATTTTTCTTTTCAGTACGTAAACACCAATTAATTATTTCAGCAAGAGTCACGACATTTGTAAAATTTTCTTCATTGTCTGTATGTTTGTGAATTTAAGCGCCTGTGGCATTCGAGTGATCCCGCTGCAGAAAAATAAAGTTGAAGCCTCTTTGGCTGAAGTTGGAAACCAATACAAGAGACGAACAGATCTTGTTCCGAACCTCGTCAACACTGTTAAAGGCTATGCAAAACATGAACGAGAAACTTTGCAGGCCGTCATTGATGCAAGAGCTAAGGCTACGCAAACAAATTTTTCTGCTGCGAATCAAATAAATACTGAAACTTTTGCGCAATTTCAAAAGGCCCAAACTGAACTTTCTTCAGCGCTCTCAAGGCTTATGGTTGTTGTTGAGAAATATCCGGATCTCAAAGCAAGTGAAAATTTTAGAGATCTTCAAGCTCAATTGGAAGGGACGGAAAATAGAATTGCTATTGCCAGAAGACGTTATATTGAAGACGTTCGCGTATTTAACAATTATGTGACGGTTATTCCTCATTCATGGACGAATTCTTTGTTTTTTAAATTTGAGAAAATGCCTCAATTTGAGATTTCAGAATCAGAGAAGCAGACCCCTGAGGTACAGTTTTAGGTGTTAGTTTTTTTGGGTCGAGCCATAGAGAGTGAGCGAAGAGGTATTTTTGCTTGCTTGAGCCTAGCTCCTCGGGTACTCCACACAAGTCGAGCACCCTGCGGTGCGAGCTCGCCGCAAAAACATCTCTTTGCCCCTTATCTATGGGCTGTTTTATGGTTGTTGTGTTTTGGAGTTGAGGCGCGGCAGATGCCACGGCTCACCGGGCCGGTGGTTGATGAAGCTAGAATTCTTACTTCAAACCAACAAAATCTTTTTGAATCTGCACTTCACAATTTTCGTAGGCAAACAGGTAAACAAATTCAACTTGTAACTCTATCCTCGTTAGAAGGGGAGAATCTTGAAGAGTTTTCTATTCGTTTAGCTGAAAGTTGGAAAATTGGAAATAAGGGACGCGGTAATGGTGTCATTCTTCTTATCTCTCTTGAAGACCGAGCTATTCGAATTGAGGTTGGAGAAGGGTTAGAGGGTGACATTACAGATGTTGAATCAGAGCGCATCATTAACGACGTGATGATTCCTTCTTTTAAAAATGGTGATGAGACTGCAGGCATCGCCCAAGGGTTGCAAGCTTTGGCAGCCTTGTTGGGTGGAGAGCTTCAGGGGAGTTTTCCACAATCGTCGCATAGACAAGTTTTTAGGTGGAAATCTGTTTTTTTCCTTCTTTTTTGGCTTCTTATTTTAATACCTAGCGTGTTGAGTGGTAGACGTGGGCGTGGCGGTGGGGTGCTCACAGCTTTGTTTTTGGGCTCGCTTTTAGGTGGGGGTTATAGAGGTGGAAGGGGAGGTTTTGGTGGCTTTGGCAGTGGTGGTGGCGGATGGTCTGGAGGCGGAGGGGGCTTTTCGGGCGGTGGTGCCAGTGGGCGGTGGTAATTGATGAAGATAGAAAAGCTAATTTCAGAACAGAGTCGAAAAAATATTGAGCTTGCAATCCGGCGTGTAGAGTCCACAACGAATGGAGAAATTGTACCTATGATCGTGGGTGCAAGCGATGCTTACGCGGCTGCTTCCTGGAGATTCGCTTTTGTTTTTGCCCTTTCTTCTTTGGCTTTGTTTTATGGGTTTTATTCTCATTTTGATTTTTTGGTTTATCTTCTCTTAGAAATTCCATTAGTTTTCTTCAGTCTTTTTATTGTTCAGATTCCAGGGTTAAAACGCCTTTTTCTGACAAAAAATGAAATTGACGAAGAAGTTTACCAAAGAGCGGTCCAGGCCTTTTATGAAAATAAAATTCGCCATACAAAAGATAAAACAGGTGTTCTTTTGTTTGTTTCCTATTTAGAGCATCGTGCCATGATATTGGCAGATATAGGTATCAACCAGGTGGTGACCGCAGGCACATGGGATAAGATTTTGACAGAGTTCCTCGATAATCTAAAACAAAATAAAATTGAAGAGGGCTTTTGCCAAGCTATTAGTTCATGTGGTGATATTTTAAAGAAGCATTTCCCAGCGCAAAACACTCACAATGAGCTGAGTAATAAGCTTATTATTGAGTGAGTTATTAAACCCTTGGCACGTAGTCTGGAAGCTCTCTGATGAAAAAAAGTTTTAACTGTTTTTTAACCCGATTCTCAATTTGCCTCACTCTTTCTCTGGAAATTTTAAATTTATTTCCTATGACGGCTAACGTTTGTGGCTTGTCTGCTACAACTCTCTTCTCAAAAATATAAAGGTCCTTTTTCTTGTCAAGCAGAGTTTTTTTAAATTCTTCTAACTTCTCTGCAATCAATCTCTTTTGCTCTTCATGTTCCAAGGCCACGTCTGCCAAGGGAACATTATTGGCCATTCTTTCTAGATGTGATGTTGTCCTTCCTTCTTTCAAAGGCGAGTCCAATGAGACATCAGGCTGAAACAATCTTTCTTGCATTGTTTTGACATCTTTTTCAGGTAATTGAAGTCTTTGGGCAATAAGTTTTGAGGTGGGCTCATAACCCATTTTTTCAAGAGTCTCATGTTCTCGTTTAAGTTTATAAAATAACTGTCTTTGCGCTTGCGTTGTGACAACTTTTACAATGCTCCAGTTTTTTTGAATATATTCGTGAATATAAGAGCGAATCCACCATACGGCGTAGGTAATGAACCGAACGTCTTTGTAGGGATTAAAAGTTTGAAGGGCTTTTAAAAGTCCTAAGTTTCCTTCTTGTATGAGATCCATAATGCGAAGTCCATAGTGGGAGTATTTATTGGCGATAGAAACAACAAACTTCAGATTGTGCATGACGAGTTTGTGGGCCGCTATCTTATCCTCATTTTCAAAGTATTTATAAGCAAGGTCTTTTTCCTCTTCCGCCGAAAGTACAGGGTACTTTTGCAGCTCCGCCAGGTAAAGCTGGTATGGGCTTGCTAACTCTGAATGTCTATTTTTAGAATTCATAGTTTATTCAATACTATCAATTACATAACATGTCTAGGCCTTGACAAAAAAGACTCAATCCCAAGTTGAGTTTTATTGATAGGTTTTTTGGGTGTACAATGGAGCTAACTTTCAACTTAATTAAATGGAGGTCAAGGAAAATGACGTTACTCATTAAAAAGAATCAAAAAGGTGCCGCAAGTACGGTTCCGTCTCTGTTCGAATCGTTCGATCGTCTCTTTGATGGCTTTGTGTGGCCAACTCAAAACAGGACCGAAGGTTTTTGGTCCCCAGCCATAGACGTTAAAGAAACAGATAAAGAATTTGTTGTAGAAGCGGATCTACCTGGTCTGGAGGAAAAAGATGTTAGGGTTGAGCTTAATGAAAACTCTCTGACCGTCAGTGGTGAGAGAAAACAAGAAAAAGAAGAGAAAACTGAGCATTATTATCGATCCGAGCGAAGCTTTGGTAAGTTTACCAGGAGTATGGCTTTGAATACTGAGATTAAAGAAAATGAAGTGAAAGCCACCTTTAAAAATGGAACGCTTCGAATTGTGCTGCCAAAGGCTAAAGTCTCTAAGCTTCATGGTAAAATTATTCCAATTCAGAAGTGATCTTATGTCATTCGGAGGCGTACAATAGATATAAGCTTTGTAGGCCCGAAGGATCCAATACTGGATTTTCGTTCTGTGACAAAAAAGACTTACGTGCTCGTTGCCTGGCTCTTATCCACTCGAATTTTTAATTCTTTTCCAGCCTTGAAAAACGGTAGTCTCTTTTTTGGGACACTAATGGATCGGCCAGTTCGAGGGTCTCTTCCCGTGTAAGCTTCATAGTATCTGGAAATGAAAGATCCAAAACCACGAATTTCAACCCGATCGTCAGCCTGAAGAGCAGCCATCATGGTGTCAAATATTAGATTGACGACCATTTCAGCTTGTTTTTTTGGAACATGCCCTTTTTCGGAAATTGTTTCTATGAGATCTGATTTGTTCATTTTTCAAGCCTCCTCTGTCCGTGGGTTCGTGTCATCCTTCGTTCCGTCATTGCGAGCCCGTGCAACAGGCGTGGCAATCTTACTTGCCTCGTCGTAGCGCAGCGTAGAAGGGTCATCCTGAGGGCTTCAGCCCGAAGGATCGATATTTTGCTCATCACAGTTCAAAAATATAAAATCTCTGATCATTTGTAAAGCTTTAATATTATTCATTCTTTTATGACTCTTGACGCGCTGCATTTTCTTCTCCAAGATGGGCACAAAGGAGGCCGGATGAAAAGTATTTATTTCTTTGATCGCAATCAAACAGAGGGTCATCAGGGTTTAATAAAAGAATTAGGAGGAAAGGGTGCTTATCTTGCGCAGATGTCTGCGCTTGGTATTCCAGTTCCTCCTGGTTTTACGATCACAACTCTGGAATGCTTGAAATTTCTTCAAACAAATTCTTTGTCAGAAGACCTCAAACTTGAAATTAAAAAAAATATTCAAAAAATAGAAACAGCAGTTGGGCGCGTTCTGGGTGACTGTCAGACTCCTCTTCTTCTCTCTGTTCGAAGTGGGGCATCCGTCAGCATGCCTGGCATGATGGAGACCATACTTAATTTAGGATTAAACGATGAAACGGTTCAAGGTCTTGCACAAATAACAAATAACCCACGGTTTGCCTACGACAGCTACCGTCGTTTTTTGCAAATGTATGGTCATGTAGTTCTCAATATTGAATCAGGTGATTTTGAAAAAGTTTTACAGACAAAGAAAAAAAAATATGATGTGCAACTAGACTCTCAGCTTTCTGAAGACATCTTAAAAGAGATCATTGAAGAATTTAATAAAATTATCTTAGAACAAGCGGGTGAGCCTGTGCCGCACGATGTGTGGGCACAACTTGATGCCGCTATCGGCGCCGTATTTGAGTCATGGAATTTAAATCGCGCCGCTGTTTACCGAAATATTCATGGCATTTCCCATGAGTTGGGAACGGCTTGTACTATTCAATCCATGGTTTTTGGAAATATGGGAAACGATTGTGCCACAGGTGTTGCTTTTACAAGGAATCCATCAACAGGCGTGAAAGAGCTTTATGGGGAGTTTCTCCAAAATGCCCAGGGTGAGGATGTCGTGGCTGGGGTTCGAATTCCCTCTGCCATTTTAGACATGAAGGATATTTTTCCTCAAGCTTATGGTGCACTTGAGCGTGTAGCATTTCAATTAGAAAAACATTTTCGAGATGTTCAGGATTTGGAATTTACAATTCAAAATAATTCCTTGTATTTACTTCAAACTCGCTCTGCCAAACGCTCGGCTAGAGCCTTATTAAAAACCTCCGTCGACATGGCTTGTGAAAGCCTCATAGAAAAAAAAGAGGCTGTGATGCGTGTCAAGCCATCATCGATGGATCATCTTCTTCATCCAACGATTGATCCTGTGAACAGTACCAACGCTTTGACCAAAGGCTTAGCAGCTTCGCCGGGTGCCGTCAGTGGCATGATTGCATTAAGCTGCGAAAGAGCGCTGTCTTGGGCAGCCGAAGGCAAAGATTGTATTTTGCTGCGACACGAAACCTCACCCGAAGACATTGAAGGGATGAATGCGTCTTGCGGGATATTAACAGCCTGTGGTGGCATGACATCACATGCGGCAGTTGTGACCCGCGGCATGGGTAAGCCTTGCATTGTGGGTTGCAGCAATCTTGAGATTCATGAAAAAGATGGTTTTGTATTGGTTGATAAAAAAGTTTTAAGAGAAGGGGAGCAGATCACAATCGATGGGGGCAGTGGCGAAGTGTATGAGGGACGCATTCCAACGATAGCTTCAACACCCCAGCCAGAATTTTTTAAACTTTTGTCGTGGGCTGACGACATAAGAAAGCTTAAAGTCAGAGCTAACGCGGACACTCCGGCTGATGCAAGACGTGCTCGTGAACTTGGAGCGCAACGCATTGGCTTGTGTCGAACAGAGCACATGTTTTTTGAAAAAGCACGAATTCGGTCGGTACGACACATGATTTTGTCACACACTTCTGCTGAGCGAAAAGAAGCGCTTTCTAAAATTCTTCCCTATCAAAAAGAAGATTTCATCGGAGTTTTTCAGACGATGGAAGGTTTGCCCGTCACTGTTCGATTGTTAGATCCTCCCTTGCATGAATTCTTGCCCAAGGAAAAGCAGGACATCGAAAACTTAAGCCACGATTTTAATGTTACGGTGTGTGAAATCGAAAGAAGAATTGCAAACCTTCATGAATTTAACCCGATGTTAGGTCATCGTGGGTGTCGTCTTGGAGTGACTTATCCGGAGATTTACGACGTTCAAGTTCAGGCTTTGATGGAGGCAGCTTGCATTGTGAAAAAGGATGGAAAAGAGGTCAAACCCGAAATTATGATTCCACTCGTCTCTAACGCCAAAGAATTTGAGATTTTAGAAAAAAGAATTCGATCATTAGTTGAAAAAATTCAAAAAGAATATGGCTTAAAATTTTCATATCTTATAGGAACTATGATTGAATTGCCAAGGGCTGCTTTAACAGCAGGCGCTATCGCGCAAAAAGCTGATTTCTTTTCTTTTGGAACAAATGATCTTACCCAAACAACTTATGGTATCAGTCGTGACGATGGAAGTGTTTTTCTAAAGCACTATGTTGATCAGAAAATTTTTAAGAATGACCCGTTTGTATCGATTGATGTTGAAGGGGTTGGAAAGCTTGTCCAGGTGGCTACAAAAGAGGGAAGGGCTGCCAATTCAAAACTTAAAGTAGGCGTTTGTGGTGAGCATGGGGGGGACCCAGATTCGATCCAGTTTTTTCATGTGCTGGGCTTAGATTACGTGAGTTGTTCACCGTATCGAGTTCCTGTTGCACGTCTTGCCTGCGCCCACGCCGTACTTCTCTCACACCCTTGATTGTGAGGGAGGGTGGTTTAGGGGTGTGAATTCCCACCCGTTGGCTCTAGTGTTGGCATTTCGAAATCCATACCTGCTAGGCCGGAACTAACAAGAATACTTATTTCACCAACACCCCTATAACGGGTGCTTGTATCTTTCTTGAACCCACCATCTTGTAAGATTTTTCTTTTTCTGAAAAGCTCATTTTCCTCACGAGCTTTTAGTAAAGCTTGATTCTCTTGTGGCAAAAGTTTTCTACTTAAAATATTGGCAGCTATTGCGAGCCTTTGCTCATCACCAAATGTATCTGTTGTTACTCTATGATCAAGACCAACGACATTCCTCAATTTGGAAAATAAACTCTTCCAATTCCATGAGAAAACGTCCTCAGCTAAAGCTCTGTGTAAAGCTATTTCCAGTGCGCGAACAAATCCGCACGCCACATCTGATCGTGCGAGCCAATTATTGTATTGGAAAATCTCACTCAAAGTTTCTACTGCCGCCATCACAGCATCGAAATATTCTCGATCATCGAGAGTGGTGATGAGCGCTCGAATATATCTTGTACTTTGATACCCAAGCATATGTAAAGAGCGGATAGCTGCTGCCTTTGGTTTCCTCTGTACCAACGGAACTACGACAATTTCCAGTAGCTTATCAAAAATGGCAACATTTTGAGTTTTAGAGTAACCTAAGAGATAAATGGCACACTCTCTTACCATGGCGCTGAGTTTTTGTTGCTTTATTCGTGTTGCCATAGGTCCAGAAACATTAAAATCAAGAAGTGCTGTCAATAGAGGTAAAGTCCTTGCGTCTCTCATATCCCACTCAACATTTTCAATTTTGAAGCAGATATATGCAATGACATCTGGATCTTCATCCCTAGTTATAAGACTTAAAATTGCTGGAAGTGCATCCGGATTAGAAAAATGCTGATCCGCTAATAAAGTGATAACTTCCATTTTTTCGTCTGGATTTAAACCTTCATTATTGAGTAGGCTTAATAGTTCTTCCAAGGATATGTCATTGTTACCGGCTTCTCCTTCACCCGCTCCACGTCTTCCTGTATCGCCTACCGAATCTGCAGAGTTTTGAATCACTCCTTTGTCATCCTGAGGCTTTGCCGAAGGATCTCCAGTTGAGTTGCGAAGTTCTTGAGCTGAAA
>JACOXK010000153.1 GCA_016182335.1 Deltaproteobacteria bacterium
GCTTGACGAAGGAAGCTAAGTCCTGCTCAATCTGGAAGAGATTTATTTCTTTAAGCTTTGGAGATTGCTTTCTTCTTCTTGTTTTTGATTTTCCGAAATAATTTATGCCTAATTTTCTTAAATTGAGGACAAGTGTTTTTCTCTCGTCTGCTCTTTTTCCTGTTCCTGCCATTCCGACACCGCCTCTATGTCCTGAACCTCTGGCCTTCTTTTTGAATCCGCGTCCATGTGTGTGTGAGCCGCGAAATCTTGATGATTTTGTTCTTAAAATAAAAGAAATGGGGTATGAAGAAACTTCTTTAGTCGATGGCAACGGACTTTTTGCTATCAGAGGAAACATTATAGATATTTCCCCGCCACACCATGAAAAGCCTGTTCGAATAGAGCTTTTTGGAAATAACATAGAAATGGACCTCTCTGATCAAGTCGTTTGGAGCAGTAGTGATTTATCAAGGGCATTCCTCTCAAATTCATTTCAGACAGAAGGCTTTTTACAAGCTATAAGCCCTGGCACTAATATTATCATTCAGGGACGATTGAGTGGGATTGTCGGACAGATTCAACTTGATGTTATCGCCCCCTTTATTACAAGTATTTTTATTCAAGCTTTAAATGGAACCTCTTTAAACGTCGGAGATACCACTTCTTTCAAGGCGTTTGGCATGAATAGTTCTCAACAGGTTTTTGATATTACGAATCAGGTCTTTTGGGAGGTCGCAAATACTCAGATTGCTAATATCAGTAACGCTTTTGGAACCCAAGGGCTTCTTACGGCTTTGAATTCTGGTCAATCGCAAGTTTTGGCTTCATTCAATGGAATGATTCAGAGCGTTTCCATCCAAGTAAGTTCTGTCTCCCCTGTGCCTCCTGTTCCTCCTGTTCCTCCCGTTCCCCCGGTGATCACGCCTGGAGATGTTACTGTTGATACCTCCTTTGGTTATCAGGGTTTTACGAATCACAGGTTTAAAACATCTGAAGATCGTGGTTTTTGGTCTGTAATTGAAGTGGACGCATCAACACTTTTGGGTATTGGCACATCGAACAGAGGTTCTACGGGATATCATCTGACAGTAGCTGCTTTCGATCTTAATGGCACTTTGAAAGCAGGTAGTTTTGGAGATGATAATAATCACGATAATGTTCTGGATGGGTATAAATTTATTGATCTGGATCCCATTGTTGAAAACTTATTGGGTGTTCCTGATTTAGAACGTTCTGTGGAGGTGCACGCCATTGAGGTTCAATCTGTTCAAGGTCAGAAAAAAGTCCTTGTGGTTGGCACGATTCATTCGTGGCCAGCAGCTTGTTGTGGACCAGACTATGGCTTTGTAGCCCGTTTAAATTCTGATGGCAACTTAGACCAAAGTTTCGGAGCAGTGCTCGGTGGCACTAGATCGGGTGTGAGTGTCCCCCCGATATTTTTTAAAGAATCAGTATTTCGACATGTTACGGTTGCTGATAGTAATATTTATCTTGTTGGTGAGGGGCTGGAATACACCCCCAACCGTGTTCAGGGATTGATCGTATGGAAACTTGACCACAATGGGATAACCGATACGACTTTTGGCTCGCGTCAGGGGGTTGAATTTTTGAATATTTTTCCCCATGCGGATAATCAAGTTATCCAAGTGGATCCGATCACACATAAGATTTATATTGGCACAACAGTGGATAGGGGTGATATTGATATTTTGGTCTTTCGCCTTCTTCCCAATGGCATGTTTGATTGTGGGTTTGGGAATAATTGGGATAATCGAATTGGACTTTGCAGTTTCGGGTCAGATCCGGATGGTTTTCGTGTAAACCTTGCAGGTCGTGATAATGTGGCCGATCTTAAACTTTTAAGGGATTCTCAGGGGAACGTGGAATCAGTTCTTGTGGCCGGGCATACTTATAATGGGGCTAACGATTCGGACTTTATAGTTTTTAAACTTCAAGCTCTTGATGGAACTTTAGCTCAGAGCTTTGGAAATAATGGAATGGCACTCGTAAATATGGGACCTACGAGAAGTGATGATCAGGCCCGGTCTTTATTTCCACGATCTGATGGAAGCATTGTTGTGACAGGTTCCACAGAATACAATGGTAGCACGTTCTTTAGTTTTTTAGGACTGGATTCGAGAGGTGGTGTGTTGCCCAATGGAATAACTGTTAACACAGCTCAAGCGTTGAATGAGGTTTTTAGAACTTACAGCGGTTCTAATGGATTCTACTATTCCACAGGGACTAGGATTTGGATGTCCACAGGAAACGGATTTACAGTGCTGAAAACTAGGTTTTGAAGTGCTTGCACTTCAATTTCACACATGTTAAAGAGCTCACAACTGGAGGAGAAAAAAACTTATGGCAAAGAAAAAAAGTAAAATAGGTCTGATGTTTTTTGGAATCAGTGTTATTTTTGTGTTGGTCATTACTTATCTGGCAACACAGAGCAAAAAAGGGGAGCATAGTGAAAGATTCGTTATTGGTGCTACACAAGAACCCGATTCTCTCCATCCTTTACTTGCCTCAATGATGGCCCAGGAAGTCATAGAGGGTTTGATGTTTGAACCCATGGTTGAATACGATAACCAGTGGGACCTTCATCCCCGTCTTGTAGAGTCCATTCCAAGTTTGGAAAACGGTGGTGTCAAAAACTTGCCCGATGGAAAAGTTGTTGTCACTTGGAAGTTTAAAGAGGGCTTGAAATGGAGTGATGGACATCCGTTAACGCCAGATGATTTTATTTTTTCATGGCAGGCCGAACTCAATCCTAAATTTCCTGTCGTCACAAGAGACACTGTGAGCCGAATCGAAAAAATGGAAGCTCTTGATGACAGAACTCTTGTGGTAACATGGAAAGCGCCTTATGCCTACTTTGACCAAGGACATAACTTTATACCTAAGCATGTTTTAGGACCTATTTATGAGAAAGAGAAAGACCTTCCTGAAATGAAAGAGTTTAGCGAAGGGGATTATAATCTTTTTCCTATGGGAAATGGCCCGTACATGATGACATCTAAAGAAGATTGGAAAAAAGGGTCTTACATCACGCTAACAAGAAATCCACATTTCTATGGCGATCCAGGTTTTTTTAAACAAATTACTTACAAGAAGACTGCAGCTTTGGAATCTGACTTTGTGTCTGGCAATATTGATGCTATTGACCCAGACATTGGGTTAACTCTTCCTCAAGCTCTTGATTTCGAAAAAAGAGCCGGAACTAAGTACCGATTTCATTATACAACTGGGCTTATTTGGGAACACATCGATTTTAACCTGGATAATCCGATGTTGAAAGATAAGCGCGTCAGACAAGCTCTTGTCTATGGAATAGATCGAGAAGGCATGGTTTCAAAGCTTTTTTCAGATAAAGAAGTTGTTTCTCACTCCTCTCTTCCGGAAAAGCATTATGGTTACAATCCTGATGTCAGAAAATATCCTTATAATCCTCAGAAGGCATCTCAACTTCTGGATGAAGCTGGTTGGAAGTTAAAAGACGATGGTTATCGATACAAAGACGGTGAGAAATTCTCACTCGTTATTATGTCTACGACAGACAATCAAGCCAGAGCAGATGTAGAACAATTGATTCAAGCCGATTGGAAAAAAATAGGTGTTGAGCTCAGCGTTAAAAATGAACCTGCAAGAGTTTTTTTCGGGGAAACAACAAACAAAAGGAAGTTTCCTCATCTTGCTATGTATGCCTGGATGTTGTCACCGGTTTCAGATAATGAAACTTCATGCACGATTAAAAACATTCCCTCTAAAGAAAACAACTGGCAAGGTCAGAATTATACCGGTTGGAGAAATGCACGAGCTGACGAAATTTATAGAACAATACCTACTATTCTTGATGAGAAAAAGCGCCGTGAGTTACTCCAAGAGGGAGAAGAAATTTGGTCTGAGGAGCTTCCAGCAATTCCTTTATTTTTGAGAACTCAAGTTTCTGTGACTCATGAAAATCTTCAAAACTGGAAGCCCACAGGAATGCAGGTTCCGATCACTTGGAACGCGCAAGACTGGAAGGCTTTATAGAAAACAGTTTTAGAAATTAATAAAGCGATGAGCTATTTTTGCTTACTCAGACAGCGCTCCTCGGGCACGTCACACAAGGGACGTGCCCTGCGGTGCGAACTCGTCGCAAAAACACTCATCGCTTTTATGAACCGCCGTTATTCTGGGTGTGTGTTGGGTGGTTATTTTTGACAAATAGGTGTTGGAACTTCATAAATGAACTTTGATACAGTGATGCAAGGCTCATGATACAATATTTCTTAAGTCGTATTGTTCACACCATCATCGTCCTCATTGTTCTTTCTTTTGCAGTTTATGGAAGCATGGCCCTCATGCCCGGGGATCCTATCGAGCTTCTTATTACATCCAATCCAAGAGTAAAACCTGAAGATATTGAAAGATTAAAAAAAATCAAAGGACTAGATCAACCTATACCCATACGCTATGTGAAATGGCTTAAAGAAGTTGTTGTAGATAGGGATCTTGGCTACTCTCGAACCTACAAGGGGACAAGAACATGGGATCTTGTCAAAGATCGTATTCCTAACTCCCTTAAGCTTATGCTAGCGGCCTTTGTCATTTCCCTCGTCGTGGCCATTCCTATTGGTGTTTACTCTGCTACTAGGCAGTATTCTTTATTCGATTATGCAACCAACTTTGGAGCATTTGTGGGTATTTCGATCCCTTCTTTTTGGTTGGGACTCATGTTTATTCTCATTTTTGCTGAAAAGCTTCAGTTGTTTCCGGCATCAGGAATGGAATCCGATGATCCCATGCGTCATGGGCTTGTTGATTCTCTTAGGTACATGGTATTACCCGTCATTTCGCTGAGTGTTCAAGAGATAGGTTCGTGGGTGCGTTACATGAGGTCGAGTATGTTAGAAGAAGTTAATAAAGATTATATTCGAACAGCTCAGTCTAAAGGCCTTGAGCAAGACACTGTTCTTTTCAAGCATGCACTTAAAAATGCTTTAATTCCTGTTATTACAGTTATTGCCATTAGTCTTCCTGCGCTTGTGAGCGGAGCGCTTATAACAGAAACAGTTTTCACATGGGATGGGATGGGAAAGCTTCTCTATGATTCCATTATGAATAGTGATTACTATGTTGCCATGTTTAGTTTTATGTTTCTGGCTATTTTGACACTATTTTCAAATTTCTTTGCCGATATTTTATATGCCATTGTGGATCCGAGGATTCGATATGCTGGAAAATAAAAACCGTAAAGCGCCTATTGAAAAATCTGAAGGCCCCTTAGCCCTGGCTTGGAAACGGTTTTTCAAACATAAGCTAGCTAGAATAAGCCTTTCGATTCTCATTGTGTTTGTTCTCCTGGCTGTTTTTTCACCTTGGATTTGTCAGTTCCTAGGAGTGTCTTATGACGACCCAAGCGCTGCGAAGTTTCTGGGTTCTTCCAAGAAACATATCTTTGGTACAGATCATATCGGTCGGGATGTTTTTGCGCGGCTTCTTTTTGGCGCTCGTGTTTCTCTGTCCGTTGGTCTTATTTCTGCACTTATGGCAGCTTTTATTGGAACGGTGATTGGGGCTTTAGCGGGATATTTTGGAGGATTTCTAGATTCGATTTTAATGCGTTTTACGGATGCCATGATGGCATTGCCTACTTTGCCACTGATGATTCTTTTTGCCGCTGTAGATTTGAAAAATGTTCTGCCATTTTTGCCGACAACTCTGCTTGAGGGCAATCAGGCAAGTATTTTAAAACTTGTTATCATTGTTGTTTTCTTTAGTTGGATGACAGTGGCAAGGCTTGTCAGAGGCAGTACTTTGAGCCTGCGGGAGCGTGAATTTGTTTTGGCTGCTCAGGCCATAGGAGTGAGACAAATCGATATTATTTTTCGGCATATTATACCCAATTGCGTAGCTCCCATTATTGTTGCCTCCACTTTATCTGTTGGAGGTATTATTCTGTATGAATCTGTTTTAAGTTTTTTAGGTCTTGGCATTCAACCGCCCATGCCGTCATGGGGAAATATGTTAACCGGCGCTCAAGACTATCTTCGAAGTTCTCCTCTTCTGGCTGTTTATCCAGGGCTTTTCATCCTGATTACTGTTGTGGCATTTAATTTTATCGGAGATGGTCTTCGTGATGCCTTTGATCCAAAATTCGTATTTTCAAAAAAGAAATAACCCCGTCATTGTGATCGTCATCCCAGCACATAGCGCGAAGCGCACTAGCGGGGATCCAGGGGGGTGATATTTCTTAAAGAAAGACACTTTTCAAATATCTGTTCCACTTCTGCGATATACTGTTTTAAATTCTCTTCTTTCCAATCTGTTGTTGAAATAGGCTCTAATACGTGAACCTCAATAATGCCAGATTTTAGATTAAGCGTTCCCTTGGGTAAAAACTGATATGCATTCAAGACAACAATGGGTACGATGGGAAGCCTTGTTTGCATCGCTAAATAAAAAGCTCCTTTTTTAAATGGGAGAAGTTTTGCAGTGTAACTGCGAGTACCTTCAGGACATAAAAAAACTGAATAACCCTTTTTTTTGATTCGATCATTCACTTTTTGCATGCTTCTCATGGCACGGAAGTGGTTCGACCGATCAACAGTAACTTGCCCAGTAAGAGCTACAATCCAACCTAAAAACGGATATCGCAAAAGTTCTTTTTTTCCGATACCAAAGGTTTTATTAGGTAATAGAGCTGGGAAAATGAATAGATCCAACATACTTTGATGGTTGCCAATAAAAATAGCTGGTTTAATTTGATGAAGAAAATTTTTTCCATGAACTTTAAGCCGAATCCTAAGTACCCAAAGCATGACCTTACTGAAAACTGGTTTCAAAATATCAGTGACAAGCATTGGATTCCACGTGATCAAAAGAAGAATAAAAGCTGCAAAGCTTAAGCATGCAAAAAAAGGAATGGAAAATAAAAGCCAGATAAGAGCTCTAAAGCTTATCATGAAAAGGCTTGCTGCAGATCTTCTTGAAGGTCTTGCTTGTGTTCAAGACCAACGGAAAGACGGATGAGGCCATCTACAATACCTAGTTTCTCCCTGATATTTTTTGGAATCGAAGCGTGTGTCATAATAGCCGGATGCTCAATAAGGGATTCTACTCCGCCTAAGCTTTCTGCCAAAGAAAACAGTTTTGTTTTTTCAAGAAATTTTTTGGCAGCAGGAAACCCGCCTTTAATGATAAAGCTGATCATGCCACCAAAGCCCCGTGCTTGTTTTTTTGCAAGCTCGTGCTGAGGGTGTGAGGGAAGGCCTGGGTAGATAACTCTTTCAACTTTTTTATGACTTTCTAGATATTGAGCAATAGCCATTGCATTTTCTTCGTGTCGTTGCATGCGTAAAGCTAAAGTTTTAATTCCTCGAAGGACCAAAAAACAATCGAATGGGGAAGGTACAGCCCCCATTGCATTTTGAAGAAAATAAAGTTGTCGAGCTAATTCTTTATTGTTCGTCACACAAGCCCCTCCAACAACATCGCTGTGACCGTTAATAAATTTCGTTGTTGAGTGGACAACAACATCAGCCCCAAAATTCAACGGATTTTGAAAGTAGGGGCTCATGAAAGTGTTATCGACGATGCACAGCAGGTTTTTTTTCTTGGCAGCGCCTATTATTTTTTTAAGATCAATAATTTTTAGAAGTGGATTCGTAGGCGTTTCGATCCATACAGCTTTTGTTTTTGGTTTGATGTTTTCTTCTAAATTCTTAGCATCGGAAAGATCAACAAAAGAATAGTTTACACCAAAATCTTTGAATACATTTTCAAAAAGTCGATAAGTGCCACCATACACGTCGTCAGCGCAGATAATATGATCTGTGCTTTGAAAAAGATGCATGAGTGTTGCAGCTGTGGCACATCCGGAAGAAAAACAAAAACCAAAACTTCCGCCTTCGAGGGCTGCAATGTTTTCTTCTAAAACTTTTCTAGTTGGATTTGCTGTTCTTGAATATTCAAAACCCAAATGCTTGCCAGGGCTTTTTTGAACATAAGTACTCGTTTGAAAAATAGGGGTCATTATCGCCCCAGTTGACGGATCGGGATGGATACCAGCGTGCAGAACCTTAGTTTCAAACTTCACGAGAAGGATCTCCTAAAGTGAAGTATTAGATCCATTTTTGTGATAATTCCTAGGCATTTGCCTCCCTCATAAACAACTGCCACTTTCCCATTTTCGATGGCTTGAGCAATTTTTTCCATAGGTTCATCCATCGAGGCTTGAATAATGTGATCAGAAATAAGTTTTTCAATTGTGTCTGTTTCTTTAGCATTTTTGTTATGAGCCAAATATCTTAAAATTGCTGTTTCTTCGATGACTCCACTCAAGTTCTTTCCATCAAAGACAGGAAGTTGCGAAATGTTAAACTCTCGCATGACGTCAATAACTTTAAACGGGGAATCAGACTTAAGCGCCGTTCTCACTTCTTTTTTATCTTTTCCGAATAATACATCACGGGCACAGATCGAATGAATTTCATTCTCAAGTAGACCATTATCGCGCATCCAGTCGTCGTTGAAAATTTTTGATAAGTATCGATCAGCAGAATCAGGAAGAAGAATAACGTAGGTTAATGGTTTATTTTGATTTTGTGCGAATTTAAAAGCCCCCATAATAGCAGCACCACTAGATCCCCCAGCAAAAATCCCCTCTTTTTTAACAAGCTTTCGAGTCATGTGAAAACACTCTTTATCTGTCACTTGGACGACTTCGTCCACAAGCGAAAAATCCATATTGGCTGGAAGGATATCCTCACCGATTCCCTCAATAAGGTAGGTATGAGCCACTCCCATTT
>JACOXK010000154.1 GCA_016182335.1 Deltaproteobacteria bacterium
CATTGTTGGGGAACACCTCATTTATATTTTTGATGATTCTTTTTCTAGTGTGGATCACGAAACCGAAGAAGGGATACTCTATGAGTTGAAAGAGTTCTTACATAACAGAACATGCATTTTCATAACACATCGGATTTCAACCCTTAAATTGTGTAACCGCATTCTTTATCTTGAAAATGGCAGTATTTCTGAACAGGGTGGGCATGAAGACCTGATGAAAATCAAGGGCCTCTATTACAAGACTTATCTTTTACAGCAGGCGCTGACAGGTGACAGAGTATGAATGATTTTTTAGCGCAACATTCTGATAAAAAATTATTTTTAAAATTTTGGACTTTTATCCGCCCTTACAAACTTTCTCTATTTGTAAGTTTTGTACTTGTTCTTATGATGGTGGGTGCAGGACTCATTCAACCTATGTTCATCAAAACGATAGTCGATGATGCCATAGCGGGTGAAAAGAGAGGAGAGTTATGGATGCTTTCTTCCCTCTTTGCTGGAATTGTCATTCTTGAATATGGATTACGTTGTTTGCAAACGTGGGTTTTGGCACAAGCTGGAGAGAACATTCTTCGTGATTTAAGACGCGCTCTTTACAAACATATTCTTTCAAGAAGCACTTGCTTTTTTCACCATCAACCCGTTGGTCGCCTTGTTGTTCGCTTAACAACAGATGTCGAATCTTTGTCAGAAATGTTTACGTCAGGATTTGTTTCGATTTTAGCAGATTGTGTGACGGTCATTGGAATTGTTGGAATGCTTATTTATTTAAGCTTGTCTATGACCCTGACAAGTTTCTTGGTTCTGCCACTCCTTGTTGTCGTTGCTCTCTATTTTAGGAAAAAAATGCGCTGGGCCTTTCGAAATATTAAACATTATGTGGGGCATCTGAACGCTTATTTGGCAGAGCATTTGAATGGAATGGAGGTGGTTCAATCTTTCAATCAAGAAAAGAATACATTTGTTGAGTATGAAAACATTAATAGAAAAGTGATGGGATTTCATTTTAAAAATATTTCATACGATTCAATTTTATTTTCAGTTGTCGAAGCTTTAGGGACTTTGACCATCGTGCTGCTTATTTGGTTTGCCACGGACAACCTGATTCAAGGCATTGTAACGGCCGGAACGTTGATTGCCTTTATAGAATATTTAGAAAGATTCTTTATACCCATCCGAGACATATCTGAAAAATATGCTGTTATGCAATCAGGCTTTGCTTCTTTAGAAAGAATTTTTGGGATATTAGAAAATCAAGAAGCCCTCATTCAACCACTTATCCCCATAAAGCTATCTGCTGTAAAAGGGCAGTTAGAGTTTCGAAATGTTTCCTTTGCTTATAAATTGGGAGAGCCTATCCTTGATAAGATTCATTTTAAAGTCAATGTGGGTGAAAAAGTGGCTATTGTAGGCCCAACGGGTGCTGGTAAATCAACTCTTATGAAATTAGCAACGAGACTTTACGATGTCGATCAGGGGGAGGTTTTATTAGATGGAGTTGATTTAAGAAATTATGATTTATCACAGCTTAGGCGTTACATTGGTATGATTTCTCAAGATTTTTTTATTTTTTCAGGCACAGTCGCAGAGAATATGAGCTTGGCAGACCCTTCTATATCTATGGATTCGATTCGGGAAGCTAGCCGCATGGTTGGAATTCATAGTTTTATTGAAAACTTGTCACATGGCTATGAAACAAAACTTGCAGAGAAGGGGGCCAATATTTCAGTTGGGCAAAGACAGCTTATTTCCTTTGCAAGAATTTTCGTTTTCAATCCTCGCGTTATTATTCTGGATGAAGCCACATCAAATGTTGATACGGAATCAGAATTGCTCATTCAGAAGGCCTTGGCACAGGTGACAAAAAATAGAACTTCCTTGATCATTGCGCATCGATTATCTACGATTAAAAATGCAGATCGAATTCTTGTTCTTCACCACGGAAAAATCCTTGAAGAGGGCCCTCATGATTTACTCATCCAAAACCAAGGTCTTTACCAAAAGCTTTATTCTTTGCAGTTTCAGTAATTATAGAATTTTATGGCAATTGAAGTTCTTTACAGAATGATGCAAAAGGAAGGACTCGCACCCCTGTGCTTGCATTTCCATGGTCCCTCGTTCCTAAATGGACTTGGAAAAAGAATGGTATCAGAGTTCTTTCTCTAAAATATTTGTGATGAGGACTTGCATTTTTTTCACCAGATTTACATTCGATAGCAAAAAGTGGTTTTTTATTTTCTAATACAACGAAATCGATTTCTCTTTTATCTGTATCGCGAATATACCTTAGCTCCATCTTAACTCCTTGAGTATCTTCTCTAAAATGGCAGAATTTTAATAAATGAGAGGCCACAAGATTTTCAAATCTTGCGCCGGAATTTTCAACTTGTGACCAATCCCAGAAATAAATTTTCTGCTCTTTCTTGACAGCTCGAATTTTGGGAGCACCAAAAGGTGATATTCTAAAACATACATATAATCTTTCTAGAATTTTAATCCATCTTTCAACGGACTCATGTGAGACTTGAATAAGATCTTTAAGGCTTTTTATAGATAGAGGTGAACCAACACAAGAGGGTAAATGCTCAATTAATAACTCTATAAGGCTAATTTCTTTAATGTTTTCCAAATCTCTGATGTCTTGATAAATAACTCTCTCTAACCTTTCACGTTGCCATCGTTTGTGAGTGATTGAATCTTGTTTAAATAAGGGCTCTGGAAAACCACCAAATCTCAACAGAGTTTGTAAATCCATGTGAGATATATGAAAGTTTTTCATTTCTCCAAGACTAAATGGATGAAGTCTATAATAATGGTAGCGACCTTGAAGCGAATCCCCTCCTTTGCGATAGTAATCAAGACGTGCTGAGCCGGTAATAAGAAAGGATGTCATTGACTTATTCTTGTCATAAAAGCCCTTGATAAGATTTCTCCAATTTTTAAATTTATGAATTTCATCAAAAACAATGAGTTTTTGTTCGAATTTAATCTCACCTCTGAGAAGGGATTTACGGTCCTTTAAATCATCCCAATTTAAATACCCTTGATGTGTCTCAGAAGGTTTTTTAGGATCTAATAGATGGAGGGATAAAGTAGTCTTTCCCACTCGTCTTGGCCCACCAATAAATACCATTTTTTCGCTTAAATCCCGCTTAATGTTGGAAGTGAGATATCTCTCAATCATGGGTAAAATCAGTTTAGCATGATTTTACTCATGAGTAAAATCAGGTATATCAAACTTTACCCGCAGGTAATATCTCAGAAGGTATGTGTAAAAAAGCATTTGATTTGTGGCGGGGGGGGGGGTGGTAGAATCTTAAAAGGGTCTTTAAAAAGCAGTAAATAATAGTCTGAGAGGAGGGGGTTATGAGGGTATTGTACGGTGTTTTTTTCGTTTTTTTATTGCAAATAATAGCACTACAAAGGCTGGATTCTAGAGGTATACCTATTCCAGATAGTGCGGGCAGTAACTCATATACTGGTTATGATGGCGATATCTATGGCCGTGGATTTAGTACTCGTGATGCTGCCAAGAAAGCATGTGACGGGAGTCCTGAACTTGAACGTCAAAAGACAAAATGTAAACAAAAAGCCGCAAATTCTTGTCCACCGTGTGCTATTGGGGATGTGACAACATCGTGTAGGCCCACCTATTTTGAAAGTGAGCCAAAAGGATGGGGTTATTTAATAGGTTGTACATTTAAATGTAATTGTCAACCGAACATAGAGCCTAAAAAATATCGTGATTATTTAGAAGAGCTTGAAAGAGAAAAAGAGGAGGAGAAAGGATCATCTAAACCAAAGAATAAATCAATGATAGAGGATGAAAATAGATCGACAAAATCAACTAAAGACTCAACGACAAAATGGTCCAGACACTAAGCGGTTCTGGTTTTGTAGTTGTGAATTCCTGATCTTGGGTGCTGTTTTGCGGAAGTTAGGAAAAAATCATTAAGAAACACTTAGGGCTTAGGATGACAACGAAAATATAGATTCTTCGGGCTGCGTAAACACGCGGCCCGCCAGGGTCGAATTAAAATTGGGCAAGAAGCCCATTTAATTTGTCTGAAATTCTTAGGGTCTCACCTCAAGGCATAAGAACTCTTCAAAAGATTGCTCTAAATAAGGTGCAGAATCTAGTTCTGTTTTTAAGAGCAAAAGTCCCTCTTTGAGGTATTTGTAGGGTAACGGAAGCTCAATGAGATTCTTGATTAAACTCTTTTTCATTTACTGATCACTGAAGTTTCAGTTGTCTTAACCGTAGGATGCCTTCTTGATGGGTTCGGATTTTGTTGCCAGAGCAATAATTTGATCGATATGAACCTCAAACCTGGTCCCCCAAATCAACCCCATACCATAACTATCAATGCTCACATTTTTCCATTCATCACTATTTTTAGGGTAGCAGTAGACTTTTTTTAGAGAAGAAAGATCGGAATAATAGCGGTTGCCATCAGAGGCTTCTATGATGACATCGCCAAGACCATTGGCTGCTACATCAATGATTATTGGAGTGGGGGAACCCATGGTATCTCCTTACCTTCATAGGCATATGTCCAAGCTTTTTTAATTTCACTATGACGCTCTTTACACCATTCTTTTACGAGTTTTTCAGCTCGCCTACCTATATCACCTTCAATACAGTTACCGATAAGATCAAAAACGGCCTCCTTTTAAGGTCTTTACTAACAGTTTAAAGAGAATGCTGCAAATGAGAAGTTAAAACTCTTGACCCCAGTGGCAGGGGGGGGGGTAGAATTTTTGCTTAGGTATCGGTCTTTTTTTAATAATAAGTAGTTATATCTCGCATGTCATTAAAAAGGGGGAAAGATGAAGAATCCAAAGGTATTAGTGTTGTTTGGGGTTATTGTTTTGGCGGTAGGTGGAGTTTTAGCATGGTATTTAACAAAGAATTCACCCAACAGCTTGCGTTCCTCAAAGAGTTTGCAAAGGAAAGTTGCTGCTGATGATAAACTTGCGAAAGATTACAAACTGCCAGAAAAAAAATATACTCGCCATACCTGTGTGGCTTTTTTAAGCGCTGATGAGCTTATGGGTAGTAGCGGAGTAATGACAAATCTTTATAAAAGTTTTGAAGAATCTGGGGATGATGAGTCTGAAGTCGTAAGTAGTTTACGAGCTCGCTTGAAGAGTGCTGCAGCTTTATCAGTTTTGTCTGGATTTGAGAGTAAAATTTTTTGCTCTGAGCAAGAATTTACAGAAGTGGACCATATGAACCATTTCATGAAATAAATTTGTGTGTCCTCTCATAGATATAACTTAGCAACACATCGGCCGGATGAAGCTTGTCTCTCTCATTTGAATCCAGTACCGTTTAATCGAGCTATGCTTGTAATAGATTACTCAGATATCTTAAAAAAATTACAAAAAATTAAAAGTACGTGGGGAATCGAGGACAGTTATTTTCCTTTCAAAATATCTATCGCACCGCTTGATAATAAAGATCTTGAACATTCAAAACAACTTACTCCACAGCAACGCATAGAATGGCTTCTCATGATGCAACGCCTATTACTTAAGCAATTTCATAATAAGAAAAAATAAATTCCTCACTGCAAATATTTTTTTATTGCCTCAAGTGGCTGGAGAAAATTAAAATTGGTTGAAGAGCCAATTTAATTTATCTGAAATTCTTAGGGTCTCACCCCACTCCCGAAGATACTTCAAATCTAAGTTTTTTTTATGTTTTTTTATTATTGATGCTGCATCTTCAAAATCCCTAGGTCTTCCAACTTTAACCTTCTGGATAATAGAATCTTCTTTAGAAGCTACATAGAGCGTAAAATCAAATATTTTTATTTTCCTGGCTCTTGCAATTGTTTCTTTATCATGATGGTCTCTGGGTAACATCAAATCAATTGGAATATCTCCAACAAGCAGTCTTGATTGAATGTGGCGAATCATGGGGTTGTGAAGATCCCATTTTTTGTCTAATTCAATGTCCTTATCTCGCAGTATATTTTGTAGGAAGGGTTTTAAATTTTCATCTGATATTAAAATCATAAAATCAATATCCGCCGTACCTCGTGGTCGTCCCCAAATATTATTGGCCCATGCCCCAATCAAGGCATAAGGAATTTTATTCTTCTGAAAAAAATTGATAAGCTTTTTGAAGGCTATTTTAAAAGATTGATTGGACATGAGAATGAAAGTGAATCCCTAAATAGTAAAAGAAAATCAGAAATCCTTAAACCTTCGCTAAAGGACTCTTCAAAAGATTGCTCTAAATAAGGTGCAGAATCTAGTTCTGTTTTTAAGAGCAAAAGTCCCTCTTTAAGATATTTTTCTGGGAGCGCAAGATCTTTAAGATTTTTGGTCAATTTTTTCTCCATTTCTTAAGTTTGATTCTTACGAACTCTGATAGGCTTCGTCAAATGTTAGACGAATTTACGTGTTTTTTCCGGTTAGCAATTATAAATCCATAAATTTCTTGCCTCAGGTGGCGGGGGGGGGGGTAGAATCTTTACTTAGGTATCGGTCTTTTTAGAAATAATTGAGGTTAATTTGTGTCATTTAGAGTTAGGCCCTTCGCAAGTAGCTCAGGGTAAACTCCGGATCGATATTAAAGTTTTAAAGAGTTATATGTTGTAGGTTTTAGGTTAAAGGCAAGCATTCAATTCGAATGAACAATTAAAAACTTATAATTTATAGCGTATAGCTTATAACTAGCTTATAACATAAATATCGATCTCTCGATGCCTCGGGATGACAAAAAGGCGCCTTGGGATGACAGGAAGGACTTATAGGATAACAATGTTTTAACAACATAATTTCCCGGATTGGAGAGTTTCATGGCCTTCGCGAATTAATATAATCACAAATAACAATCCGGCTATGGGGTCCATCCACCACCAACCCAACATATAATTAAGCCCCAAACCTGCTAAGAGAGAAACAGAAAGCATAGAACAAATAAGAGTTTGCTTAGAATCCGCTGCAAAACTTTGACTATGCAGTTCTTCAGCTACTTTCTTTTTTGCCATGAAGAGAAATGGCATGATCAGTATAGACAAAACAGCGATAATAATTCCGATGAGTGTTGCCTCTGGGGCCTCTCTAAAATAGAGTTTTCGAATCGAATCATAGCCGATGTAGAACGCTAATAACAAAAATGAAATACCGATTAAAACTTGAGCTTTTCTTTCAATAAGATTCTCTTTTTCTTCTGATATTTTTTGAAATGTCGAAAATCTCCAGATCATAACAGCTCCAGAAAAAGATTCTGTAAAACTGTCCAGACCAAATCCGAACAAGGCGATGCTATTAGCCTGATTCCCAAAAAAAACAGAAACTATTCCTTCGATGATGTTGTATCCAACCGTAAAGTAAGAGAGAAAAAGAGCTTTATTATAGAGTGGATGAGACATCTGCAGGAATGTATCACTGTGTAGGGTATTAAAAAAGAAAAATATCGATCCTTCGGGCTAAGGCCCTCAGGATGACAGAAGCCGAAGCCCTCAGGATGACTGAGACGGAAACATTCGCAATGACAAATGAATAAAGCCTATGATGACAAATGATAGAGAATGTCATAAGGCTTTATTCAATGCTTCTTGATTATTTTCATGTCCTCATGATGATTCTTGTGGCGGGCTGTTTTGTCCCGCTGATTCTTTTTTTTGGTAAATTCCTTCGACCCTCAAAGCCCTATTCAGAAAAGCTTACCACCTACGAATGCGGAGAAGAACCAGTAGGCAATGCCTGGATCCAATTTAATTTAAGATTTTACAGTCTTGCCATCCTTTTCATCATTTTTGAAGTTGAAATAGCACTCATCTTTCCTGTGTTTTTGATTTATAAAGACCAAGTTTCCGCCTCCTTTTCACTTGGAAGTGTTCTGCTATTTGGAGAATTAATATTTTTCGTTGGAATTTTAATTTTAGGTTTAGCTTATGCCTGGGTAAAGCGGGATTTAGACTGGATAAGAAGTGTAAGAATTCAATAAAAAATCCATGGAAAGTCTTTCAATATTTCTGCACAATCTTACACAACAAACTCTTCCATTGTGGATTTTTGTCCTCCTATCTATTGTGCTTATTCTTTTTCTCATAACACTTCCCTTTGCTGGGTTTGCCACTTATTTAGAAAGAAAAGTTTCGGCAGATATTCAAGCCAGAATTGGCCCTAATCGTGTTGGTCCGTACGGGCTTTTACAATTTATTGCCGATGGTATCAAGCTCATTCTTAAAGAAGATATTATCCCAACTGCTTCAGATAAGATTTTTTTCCGAATGGCTCCTATGATCGTTATTATAGGTAGTTTTTCTATGTTTGTGATCATACCTTTTGCTCAAAAAATAGTAATTGCCGATTTGAACATAGGTGTTTTGTATATTTTGGCGATGGGTTCTTTTGTTGCTTTGGGAACCATCATGGGTGGGTGGGCTTCGAATAATAAGTGGTCCCTTTTGGGCGGAATGCGGTCTGCAGCTTCTGTCATTAGCTATGAAATCCCGGCGGCGCTTGCTCTTTTAAATGTTATCCTGGTTTCTGGTAGCATGAGTTTTGGACACATTGTTGATCAGCAAAAATTTTTCAATTGGAATCTCTTTCATAATCCATTTCTTTTTATTTCTTTTTTTATTTACTTTATTTCTGCGCTTGCTGAAGTAAACCGAACACCCTTTGATATTCCTGAGGCGGACAGTGAATTAGTGGGCGGCTACCATACGGAATACAGTGGTATGCGGTTTGCTCTTTTTTTCTTGGCTGAATATGCGGATATTTTCGTTATTTGTGCAGTAGCAACAGCGGCCTTTTTGGGAGGCTGGCATGTACCATTTCTTAACTATGAGAATATTGCGGAGGGCGTGCAACTTCCTTTACAATTTATTATCACTCTTACTAAGATTCTCGTTCTTTTTTATGTTGTCATGTGGCTTCGCTGGACGTTGCCTCGGTATCGAGTAGATCAGTTACTAGGCCTATGTTGGAAGTTTTTGACACCTCTTTCTTTCCTCATGGTTATTTTGACAAGTATGTGGATGCTCTGTTTTGGGGGTAGGAGCTTTTATGGGATTATTATAGGGTTTTTCTCGTGATTGATTTTAAAACCATTGTACTTATTTTTTTTGGAGCCTTAGCTGTATCTAGTGCCGTCCTCGTTGTTTTTTTAAGAAATATTGTTTATTCAGCCTTTTCTCTTATTGCGACTTTTTTCTCGCTCGCGGTTTTATTTATTTTTCTCTCAGCTGAGTTTGTGGCTGGGGTGCAGGTTCTTATTTATGTTGGGGGTATTTTAATTTTGTTTCTCTTTGCACTGATGCTCTCGCAACAGCTTTCTCAAAAAGCAGTAAAATTATCTTCAACGAAGCTTCTACCAGCTGTTTTATTGGCTCTACCCATGCTTGGCATATTTCTTTTTGTAATTTATCAAACGGACTGGGAGTTAGTTCAAAATATTCAAATGGAGGAGGGGGTTGCGTCTTTAGCATCTCTTCTGCTGGACAAATACCTACTGCCTTTTGAGCTTGCTTCCATTCTTCTTCTTGGAGCTTTGGTAGGGGCGTTACTGTTGGCAAGACCTGGAGAAAAATAAATGGAACTTCATTTTTATCTGACTATTAGCGCATGTCTCTTCACACTAGGGACTATTGCCATTTTTTGGAGAAATAACTTGATAGCTATTCTCATGGGTGTTGAGCTTGTATTAAATGCCTCAGGTCTTAATTTCGTGGCTTTTTCAAAATATACGAGTGCTTCTCTTCATGGACAAATTTTTGCTTTATTTATTATTGTCATAGCAGCAGCTGAAGCGGCCGTAGCTTTAGCGCTTGTATTAAGGTTTTATCAATCGTCCTCTTCTGTTGATGTGGAGACGGCCAACAAATTGAGGCATTAAAAATGGAATGCAATACGATTCAGATAGCCTTGCTCATTTTTACCTTACCCCTTGTTGCTTTTGTTATTCAGATTTTTTTTAATAAAAAACTGCCTAGACAAGGTGACTTTATTTCTCTTGGCGCTATTGGTGGAAGCTTTATTCTATCTCTTTCTTTGCTTTTGAATTTGTTTGAGAGATTTGATCCTACTTGGCGAGGAATCGCTCAGTGGCCATGGATTGGACTTGTAAATTTTAAAGTGGGTCTTTTAGTTGATAATGTTACAGTTTTAATGCTGATTGTTGTGACGACAGTGAGTTTTCTAGTTCATCTTTACTCTGTAGGTTACATGAAAGGGGATCCTCGCTACGGTCGATTCTTTGCCTATCTCTCTCTCTTTTCTTTTGCCATGATAGGTCTTGTTATTACAGATCATCTTTTTGTACTCTACATTTTCTGGGAGTTGGTGGGAGTGTCTTCGTACCTTCTTATAGGCTTCTGGTTTGAAAAAAATTCAGCAGCTGCTGCCTCCAAAAAAGCTTTTTTAACAACACGAGTTGGTGACATAGGTTTTTTTATTGGAATTCTCATTGTCTATCATCTCATTGGAAGTCTTTCCTATGATTCTCTTTTTTCTACTGTAGGTTCAGGGGGCATTTCACAAGGGGTACTCACTTGGATTGGGCTTTGTTTTTTTATGGGTGCAGTGGGTAAGAGCGCTCAGTTTCCTTTGCACATTTGGTTACCTGATGCCATGGAAGGTCCAACCCCGATTTCAGCTCTCATCCACGCTGCTACTATGGTGGCCGCTGGTGTTTATCTTGTTGTAAGACTTTTTCCTGTGTTAACAACTGATACTCTTTTGGTCATTGCCTACACAGGAGGGGTTACGGCTCTCTTTGCTGCTAGTATGGCGATGGTTCATACAGACATAAAAAAAATACTGGCCTATTCTACTGTCAGTCAGTTGGGCCTTATGATGCTAGCTTTAGGTGTGGGTTCATACACAGCGGGTTTCTTTCATCTTGTGACCCATGCAGCTTTTAAGGCAGGGCTTTTTCTTGTTTCTGGAAGTGTGATTCACGGCCTTCATGGGGAGCAAAACATTTTCAACATGGGAGGATTACGCACAAAAATGCCTCTCACATTTATAACATGTCTTATTACTGCATGTGCCATTTCAGGGGTTCCTCTTTTTTCAGGTTTTGTAAGTAAAGACCTTGTTCTGTCAGGGACTCTTGCCTTTTCCCTTGAGCATCCAGGACACTTTCTCCTGGGCGTTTTTGGATTTGGTGCTTCTGCTCTCACGGCATTTTATATGTTTCGCCTTTTGTTTGTGACCTTCTTTGGGCAGCCTGTGAATGCAGCTGTCCACGAAAAGGCACACGAATCACCTTGGACCATGGCTGTGCCTCTTGTAATGCTATCTTTTTTGAGTTTTGGATTCCTTTATCAGGGTTCCTTTTTAGGATTTAATGAAGTCAAACTTTTTGGTGCCAAGCAAAATTGGTTTGAGACTCTAATTCAAAAGCCCGTTTTATCGCCTTCCCTCAAGACCATTCCCATTGAGGAAGGGGGTGAGGATATTCCAATTCTTGAACAACTTGATAATTCTACAAAAAAATACTTTCAGAATGAGATTGCCACGCCTCTGGGTCCCCGCTATTTGCCTGAGGCTGAAGGCGGGGATGACAATCGCAATGATGGTAGTTCCGTAATTCAGAGTGAAGCTCAGCAGAACTTATTACATCATCAGGCACATAAAATCACACAGATTGTTTCGGTATTTTTTGCTTTGTTTGGAGTTTTTCTTGCTTGGCTTTTTTATGTTAGAAAGGCGCTTTCTGCAGCTTTCTTTGCTCAAAAATTTGGGATCATTTACCTTGCAGCAAAGAGTCTCTATTGGATTGATGAAATTTACAATCTTCTTATGATTCGACCCTTGGTCAAGTTGTGCGACTTTATGTTTGGGGCAATCGATAACGTTATTATAGATCAAAAGATAGTAGATGGATCGGCACGATGGGTGAGCCGCGCCAGTTTCCACCAAGGGCACTTTGACAATGTTGTCATCGACAAAGTTGTTGATCAAACAGGAAAAACCACCTATGAACTAGGATTAGGTCTTACGAAAATCCAGTCAGGACAGGTTCAAAAATATCTCATGGTGGGTTTGGGCGTTTTGATTATTTTGAGCCTCTGGCTTGTATTTTCCTAAGGAGGATTTATGGATTGGATATTAAACCACATACTTTCATCTATCGTGCTGATTCCACTTGTTGGAGTGCTTGGGTTGCTTCTGATTCCTAAAACTTATCAAAACCTTCAAAAGTGGTTTACTTTGATTGTAAGCTTTATTCCGTTGGGGTTTAGCATTATTCTGTATCAGAATTTTGATACCTCCACTTCTGATATCCAATTTAGAGAAGTTTTTTCATGGATTCCAGTTTTCAACATTGAATACTTTCTAGGAATTGACGGCTTAAGTCTTCCTATGGTGCTGCTCACAACTCTTCTTTGTGTTGTTTGTATTATTGCTTCATGGAAAATAGAAACGGGTCTTAAAGGTTATCTTAGTCTATTTTTACTACTAGAGACCGGAATGTTAGGCGTTTTTACTGCCCTAGATTTTTTTCTCTTTTTTGTTTTTTGGGAAGTGATGCTTCTGCCGATGTATTTTTTGATTGGGATGTGGGGTGGTCCAAAAAAAGAATATGCTGCTATTAAATTCTTTCTCTTGCTTCTTTGGGTTTTTCTTTTTGTCGGCTTTGCTATTAAAGTGCCACTTTTTCCTTTTCATACGTGGTTGCCTCTTGCCCACGTGGAAGCCCCCACTGCCATTAGCGTGATTCTTGCCGGAGTTCTTCTCAAGATGGGTACGTATGGATTTCTAAGAATTTCTTACCCTCTGCTGCCCACAGAAACTCTCTATTTTATCCAGACATTTCCCCTTCTTCCTATCCTGGGAGTTGTGAACATTATCTATGGAGCCTGTTGTGCCATGGCACAAATTTCATTACCTGAATCTAGGGGTGGAAACGATCTTAAAAAACTCATTGCCTATTCTAGTATCAGCCACATGGGTTATGTCGTTCTTGGAATGTGCGCTTTAAGTGTCGAAGCTATTCACGGAGCAGTTCTGCAAATGTTTAACCATGGAACTATCACCGCGATGCTATTCTTACTTGTTGGGGTTATTTATGATCAAGCTCATCACAGAAAAATCGACGGTTTTGGAGGGCTAGCTTCAAAAGTTCCCGTTTTTACGGGAATTGTGATGGTTGCATTTTTCGCTGCGTTAGGTTTGCCTGGACTCTCAGGATTTATTTCTGAGGCTCTTGTCTTTTTGGGTTCTTTCAAATCCCAACTGCCATATTTTAAAACCTGGACACTCTTAGGGACGCTCGGCATTATTTTAAATGCCGCTTTTATGTTATGGGCGTTCCAAAAAATTTTTTTTGGTCCACTGAAGACATCTTCTGAACAATTTAAAGATGTAAGTGTTCGAGAAATAATAACTCTAGCACCCCTTGCTCTTATAGTTATCTTTTTAGGAGTGTATCCGTCACCGATGTTAGACATAATGCAAAAATCGTTAACTAATTTACTGCGCTTAATGCCCTAAAGTTTTATGAACGCTGTACTTCACGATATTTGTTGGATTCTTCCGGAACTCTGCCTTATTTTAGGGCTCATTATTGTTTTTGTTGTAGGGCTTAAAAAATCCAATCCCTGGCTTTTTATGGGAATTGCTAAACCGTTTGTGTTGGCATCTGTATTTCTTGTTTTTGTAAAGCCCGATTCTGACGGCACATCATGGGTATTTTCTTTTCATTTGGAAAATTTGGGATCGCAACTTATTTTTGCAAACTCTTTGGCTGTTGATTCGTGGGCTCGGGTTTTTAAAATTCTTATTTATTTAGCAGCCCTTTTTCCGCTGTGGTTTGGTTTAAGGTCTAAAGAAATCTCAAAAACTTATCATCTTGAATTTGTAAGTCTCATATTGGCCAGTATTATTGGAATGAGTTTCCTGGTGGGAGCATCAGATCTTCTTGTGATTTATATCTCCATGGAAATGGTCAGTCTTTTTTCTTACGTGTTGGCATCTTTTCGAAAGTCCAATGTTCTTTCAAATGAAGCTGGTATTAAATATATGTTGTTTGGAGCTTTTGCCTCAGGAACGATGCTTTATGGAATGAGTCTTCTTTTTGGGCTGACGGGTTCGTTAAATCTTGGGGATATTTCCTCTCACTTAGTCGATATTTCAGGAACGCCACCACTTTTACTCTTAAGCTGTGTTCTCATTTTTGCAGGGTTTGCCTATAAAATTTCTGCTGTTCCCCTACACATGTGGACTCCAGATGTTTATGAGGGGGCTCCAACACCTGTTTCTTCTTTTTTCTCTGTTGTACCCAAAATTGCTGGTTTTGCGGTTCTTATTAGATTTTTCCTAACAGCTTTGTCGCAACCGCTGCCTGACATTGCGGGACAATGGTCTGTCCTTTCTCCGGGGATTTGGCCTTTTTGGGTGGCTGTTGTTTCAGCTCTTACAATGACTGTAGGAAATTTGGCTGCTCTTTCTCAATCTAATCTTAAAAGACTTCTTGCTTATTCAACTATTGCTCACTCAGGTTATATTCTCATGGGCTTTGTTGTGCTTAAAGATGTGGGACTTTCGGCCATTGTTTATTATCTTTTTGTTTATGCCTTCATGAAACTAGGTGCCTTTTATGTTGTGATATGTGTTGAAGAAAAATCTCCTCATATCGTGCCTTTGAATGCACAAATTCAGAATTTTAAAGGGCTCGCTTGGAAAAGTCCTCTCTTAGGTGTTGTCATGGCCATCTTTCTTTTTTCCCTCATTGGTGTTCCACCTACAGGAGGCTTTTTTGGAAAGTTTTATCTTTTCAAAGTAGCACTTGAATCTGGATTTTTTTGGCTTGTTCTTGTTGCACTTTTAAATACAGTTGTTTCGCTTTATTATTATGCAAAAATTTTGAAAGCCATGTTTTTTGAAAAACCCGTAAGTGGTTCGCAGAATTCTGCTCCTGCATTCTCTCTCGCATGGGATCAATCTTACATTCTTGTTTTTTTGAGTGCGGGTGTTATGATCTTCGGAGTTTTTGCAGAATTTTTTGTGCAGTGGTTTAAGGTGGTTATTTTTTAACCGATTCTTTGAGTTTTGACTTATGCAAGAGAATGAATTTATTGCCGTTGCTCTGCTTCTTCTGTTTGGAATTCTGCTAGCTGCTGTTTTGCTTATTTTAACACATGTTTTGGGACCTAGGGTTTTTGATCCGGCAAAGTTGATGCCCTATGAATGTGGGCCAGACCCAGAGGGTTGCCCACGTCACCAATACTCTGTTCATTTTTATCTCATTGCGATTTTTTTCATTCTGTTTGATATTGAAGCAGTTTTTATGTATCCCTGGGCGGTTGTTTACGCAGAGTTGGTAAAACAACAAGTGTGGATTCTGTGGGATATGTTGATCTTCATAGGTATTCTAGCGGTAGGTTTTATTTATATTTGGAAAAAGAGAGCATTAGAATGGGACTTCTGACAAAAATCAAAAATGACAAGCTTGAAGTTTCTGTCGAAAACTTTAAGGCTGCTCTTTGGGAGCTCAAAGACGAGGGCGGGTATCATTATCTTTCAGACCTGACAGTAGTCGATAACTTACCCCAAACGCCCAGATTTCACGTTGTGTATGTGCTTACAAACATGAAAGATGCCAAAAGAGTTATCTTAAAAGTGCCTCTTTCTAGTGAAAATCCAAGAATTCTTACCGTTACGGACATATGGTCGGGGGCCAATTGGATGGAGCGAGAAGCCTATGATATGTTTGGCGTCATTTTCGAAGGACATCCTCATTTAAAAAGAATTTATGCCGCAGCCCATCAATCATGGAGTGGGCACGGAACAGAAGATTATCCACTGCGAAAGGATTACAACATAATCCAAAGACCCGGAGACGATAAGACAGAAAAAAATGAAAAATGGTGATGAAAAAAAACAGATTGATTTGATTTTTTCACGGTATCCTACGAGGAGAGCTGCAACCCTTCCCTTGCTTACAATGGCTCAGGAGAAGTTTGGATATATCTCCCATGAAGCAGCTCTTTGGGTGTCAAAACTTGTTGAAATTTCTCCAATGGAGGTTTTAGAAACAGCAAGTTTTTACACTTTATATCAGACAAGCCCATGCGGAAAAAATAAATTGCGACTTTGCACTAATATTTCTTGTTGGCTTTCTGGTTCTTCGAAGATTGCAAAAAAACTTTGTGAAAAATTTGGACTTTCGCAGAATGGGGGTACGACTTCAGACCAAAAGTATCACCTCGAGTTTGTGGAATGTTTGGGTTATTGTGATCAAGCACCTGTTTTACAAAAAAATAAAAGGACATATGGCAATGTTACAACTGAAAAATTGGATGAGATTGTATGATGTCATTGCGAGGAGCCCAGCAGGGCGACGTGGCAATCTAATATTGGATTCCTCGATCACGGCTTCGCCTTTCCTCGGAATGACAGAATTGTAATATGAATAAATTTTTACTCAAGAATTTCGATGTCTCCGATGCTCATAAGCTTGATGTTTATGAGGCGGGGGGCGGGTATCAGACCGTGCGTCGTGCTCTCACAATGGAACCTCTTAAAATTCAAGATACCATCAAGGAGTCAGGCTTAAGAGGGCTTGGTGGAGCTGGTTTTCCAACGGGTGTTAAATGGAGTTTTGTGCCTCGAAACATCGAGCCCAGGTACTTAGTATGTAATGCCGATGAGGGTGAGCCTGGAACTTTTAAAGACAGAATTTTGATGGATCATGATCCGCATTTTTTGCTTGAGGGAATAATGATTGCTAGTTTTGCTCTAGGAATTCATAAAGCCTATATTTTTATTCGTGGAGAGTTCTTTGAAGCAA
>JACOXK010000155.1 GCA_016182335.1 Deltaproteobacteria bacterium
TTTTTTAAAAGCAAGTTTTCTTTTTCTAAGAAGAATTATGAAGTGCCATCCGCTCCACTCAGGCGGAGTAGATGAGGTGCCCTGTGGATAGAAATACAATCGCAGCCGTGGTTTTATGCTTTATTGTTCTTATTGGTTTTCAAACATTTTTTGTGAATAAAAATTCTTCTACAGAAGAGAAAAAGTCCTCTAGCCAGGCTCTACCTAAAGAGGAATCAAGCATGCAGTCGAAAGAAATGGAAGGCGGGCAAGCGCCCACTGAAAATGAATTTGCAACAATTCAGAAGGAGAGCCCAGGTCTACCTACACAGCGGTTAGATCAAAGATTAAATATAGAAAACGACTTTTTTATAGCAGAAATTTCTCGATTAACAGGGGGAGTTCTGAGCTGGAAATTAAAAAAATATAAAAACGAGAAAGAAGACTTTATTGAACTTATGCCAGCAAAGCTCCCTGAAGCGGGGGATAGTCTCAACTTAGAGTCTCTTTTATATGTCAATCAAAAATGGGAGACCCTGTATCCTTTTGAAATTGTTTCCCAATCCAATGAAGAAATCATCTTAAAATACGATGGCGAAGCTTTTTCCATTACGAAGAGCTATCATTTCAACCCAGAAAAATACTCTGTCGATCTTTCAATAAGCTTTGTATCAAAGAAAAAACTTGAGGCAGCACGCTTGGCATTTGTGTTGAGAGATCATCACGTAAATGAAGAAGCAAAAGGTTTTTTGTTTTTTTCTGACAGAAAAACCCCTCAAAGGCTTCTCCTCATGACTCAACTTGGGAAGATGTCCAGTGAAACACTGGAAGGACTTCAGAATGGAAAGGAACTATTGCCAGTGCAGGGAGAAAGGGTTCAGTGGATAGGTGTTGATGATCAATATTTTCTTAAGGCCCTTATTTCTCATGTTCCAACACAAGATTCTAATGAGGAATTAGGGAGAGCCAGCATAGACTCGAACGACAGTGGAGTAACGGCGCTGCTTTGGTATGCGGCTCCACAAGAGTCTACAAAGGAACAGTCTGTAATGCTTTCTTTTTTTGCCGGGCCAAAAGATTTAGATATTTTAAGTGCTGCACACACGAATCTTTCAGAATCTGTTGATTATGGTTGGTTTCGTTGGATTGCTCTACCGCTACTTTCTTTACTCAAGCTGTTTTATGGGTTTATCCACAACTATGGGATTGCCATTCTGCTTCTTACATTATTTGTCAAAACAGTTCTTTATCCATTGACGCATAAGAGCCTTAAGTCTGCAAAAGAAATGCAAAGAATTCAACCCCAAATGGAGCTGATAAAAAAGAAATATCAAAACAATAAAGAAACAATGAATCGAGAAATCATGCAACTGATGAAATCAAACAAGGTAAACCCATTGGGTGGTTGTTTTCCGATGTTGTTGCAACTTCCCGTTTTTATCGCGCTTTATAGGGTTTTTGGAAGCTCGATTGAACTGCGTGGTGCCCCGTTTATATTTTGGATTCAAGATCTCTCTATAAAAGACCCTTATTTTGTAACCCCACTTTTCACAGGTGTGATTACTTTTGTGCAGCAAAAAATGACCCCAACAACGGCAGATGCAGCTCAAATGAAAATGATGCTCTATACGATGCCTCTTTTTATGACGGCCATTCTTTTATACCTACCTTCAGGACTTACACTCTATATTTTGTGCAACACTGTATTGACGATTGTGCAGCAACACCTTATAAACAGGCGGTTTCCACAAACAGTTAAAGCGAGTGAAAAAAGACCATGATTGAATCAGAAGAAAAGTTGCAGGAATTTCTAGCGGCTCTGAAGAGCTATTTTCCAGCAAATATAAGTTTTGATCTGAAGTATCATCGAACAGAGAATGAATACCGCATTCATATTCATACAGAAAGTAAAGAATCTATAGATTTGTTGTGTGGCGAGGCAGAATTTATTCAATCTTTACAATATATTTTGTGGCTCGTTTATCGAAAATATAATAAGGACGAAAATCCAGCACTTCTGTCGGTGGATGCCAATGAGATACGTAAAACATATTTGTTGAGCTTAGCAGATAAGCTTGCCCAGCAGGCCATTGAGAATAACAGGCCTGTTACTTTTCTTCAGCCCCTCAATTCTTTCGAAAGAAGAATGGTCCATCTTCATTTGTCAGACGGTAAAAATGTTCAGACAGAAAGTGTGGGTGAGGGAAGACGTAAAAAAATTATTATATCACCGCGCGCTTAATGCGCTTTTCTAATTAAGATATGCTGCAAAAACATCGATTCCCAGAAATGGAGGATACAATATGTGCTTTAGCTACTCCTACAGGCAGGAGTGCATTATCAGTAGTCCGCATGACAGGGACTAAAACTCTGGAGATATTAAAAAAAACCCTTCCTGAAACACAAGCGTTAAAACACAGGGTTGTTGTTGTTAATCAGCCCTTCGTTGATCCACAGACGAAAGGTATGCTCGATCGTGTTAATGTTGTGTGTTATGAGTCCCCCCAATCCTATACCGGTGATGATTTATGTGAGATTACACTTCATGGCAATCCGATTCTTGTTCACGAGGCTTTAAACATTCTCTGTTCTCAAGGCTGTCGGCTTGCTCGGGAAGGAGAGTTTACTTTGAGGGCC
Organism: Deltaproteobacteria bacterium; assembly: GCA_016182335.1. Lineage (GTDB taxonomy): Bacteria > Bdellovibrionota > JACOXK01 > JACOXK01 > JACOXK01 > JACOXK01. The sequence continues at coordinate 2,617 of JACOXK010000155.1, forward strand.
TACATGAACGAAAAAATGGACTTGTCTGCGGCAGAGGCTGTGGCTCATGTCATTGATTCAAATTCGCTCAGAGAATTAAGAATTGCCAACCAAGAATTAGGAGGAGAGACGGGTAAGAGATTGCTCCAAGTGAAGGAACAGTTAATGAGCCTTCAAGCGGATATTGAGGCCGCCATAGATTTTTCAAATGAAGGGGATGTAGATACTCTTCCTGTCGATGAAAGAATGAAGCAAAAATTGTATGAAACAATTCAAATAGTAGCTGCACTGCTTCAAACGTATCAACAGGGAAAAGTTTTGATTCATGGATTTAGTGTCGTTTTGGCCGGAAAACCTAACGTTGGAAAGTCTACACTTTTTAATTCTATTGTCGAAAAAAATCGCGCCATTATAACCCATATTGCTGGAACAACAAGAGATGTTCTCTATGAAACAAAGAAAATGGGAACAATTCAAATGAAATTCTATGATACAGCGGGAATCCATAACAGCCAGGACATTATTGAAAAAATAGGCATACAGAAAACACTAGAAACTATCTCCAACGCTGATGCCGTCTTTTTTATTCTTGATGGATCTAGTCCAATAGATAGTTGCGATGAGGAGGCGTATAAAGCCATAAGTGAAACTATAGGTATTAAGAAAGTGCCACTTTATGTGCTCGTCAATAAAAGTGATTTGGCTAGAAAAATTCATGAAAAAGACATTCAAAAAAACTTTCCGTGTGAGAATCTGTTTTGGCTTTCTGCTAGGACAGGACAGGGCTTGGAAGATATCATGGGAGCACTTGAAGAGATGTTCGAAGAAGATGATCGATCTTCAGCTGAATTTCTTCTGACTAACACAAGACAGTTTGTATCTTTACAGCAGGCATTGGAAAGCCTTAAGAATATTTCTTCTGCATTAGATCAGAAAGTTGCGTATGAGTGTCTGAGTGTAGATGTAGCATATGTGCTTGATAATCTTTCTCAAATTACGGGAGAAACAACCCCTGAAGATATAATTCGCAAGATTTTTTCGCAGTTTTGCATAGGAAAATAATGTTTTTATGAAAACTCATTTTGACGTCCTTGTTGTTGGTGCTGGCCATGCCGGTTGTGAAGCTGCTCTTGCAGCGGGGCGACTTGGTGCGCGTGTGTTAGTTTTGTCCATGAGCCTTGAGGTCGTAGCTGCCATGAGTTGTAATCCTGCTATTGGGGGCTTGGGTAAGGGGCATTTAGTTAAGGAAATTGATGCGCTGGGTGGTGAAATGGGACTTAATGCCGATGCTACGGCTATTCAATTTCGTCAGTTGAATACCCGAAAAGGGGCGGCTGTTCAATCAAGTCGATGTCAGTCTGACAAGTATGAATATGCACGAAGGATGAAAAGTGTTCTAGAGAAGCAGGGAAATATTTTTTTAAAACAACAGACCGTAGAGGAGCTTTTGATTTCTGGTGATAAGGTCAGAGGAGTTCGAACTCATTTTGGAGAAGAATTTGATTCGGATGCCGTGATTTTAACAACAGGCACTTTTATGAATGGTCTGCTGCATGTTGGTTTAAAAAACAACAAGGGCGGAAGGGCCGGTGAGGGTGCTAGTTTTGGCCTTTCAAAAAGTTTGGAATCGTTGGGTTTTCATATTTATCGATTTAAAACGGGAACCCCTGCACGCCTCGATGGCAAGACAATTGATTACTCACAATGTACGGTTCAATGGGGAGACCCCTATTCGATACCATTCTCATTTTTAAACTCTGAAATAACACGAGAGCAGCAACCCTGTTATATCACTTGGACAACAGAGCAAACCCATGAAATTATTAGGAAAAATCTAGACAAGTCACCTCTCTACCAAGGCATTATTCAGTCTCGAGGTCCGCGCTATTGCCCGTCTATTGAGGACAAAGTTGTAAGATTTGCAGATAGAAATCGTCACCAAATTTTTCTTGAGCCCATGGGGCTTTATACAAATGAGATTTATATCAATGGAGTTTCAACGAGCCTTCCAGTAGATGTGCAGATTCAATTTTTGAGATCCATTCCGGGACTCAAAGATGTCGAAGTGACAAGACCTGGCTATGCAGTTGAATATGATTATTTGGACCCAACCCAGCTTAAGCCGTCATTAGAAACTAAAAACATTCAAGGTCTTTATTTTGCCGGACAAATTAATGGTACGAGTGGATATGAAGAAGCTGCTGCACAGGGGCTTATTGCTGGCATTAATGCGGCTCGTCAATGTCAGAAAAAACCATCGTTTGTGCTGGGTCGAGATGAGGCCTATATAGGTGTTATGATTGACGATCTTGTGACGAAGGGTGTTGATGAACCCTATCGAATGCTGACATCGCGTGCTGAGTACCGTCTTCTTTTGAGAGAAGGCAATGCAGATTTAAGACTTACTGAGAAAGGAAGGAACATAGGGCTTGTAGATGACAAGCGCTGGAGTGTTTTTAATCAAAAGCAGAAAATATTAGATCGGGCCAGGACTTATATGGATGAAATAAAACTTTATCCCACAGAGCGCACTAACGAGGTGCTGACAAAAAAAGGAACTCAGGCGATAAAAAAAATGACAAGTCTTAAAGAAATTTTAAGAAGACCAGAACTATCTTTTTATAATCTCATGAGCTTAACAGAGTGGACTGGGCCATCAGTAGATCAACAGATCGCTCGAGAAATTGAAATTGAGATGAAGTTTGAAGGATATATACTCAAACAGCAGGAGCAAATACAAAAGTTTAAAAAAATGGAAAACACTCAGATCCCTGACTCTTTTCCATTTCAAAAAATCCCTGGATTTTCAAAAGAAGTAAGTGAAAAGTTTGAAAAAGTAAGACCGACATCAGTTGGTCAAGCAAGTCGAATTTCAGGCGTAACACCTGCAGCTCTTATGAACTTAGTTGTTTACCTGAAGAGATATCAGGCGAGGAGTCATCAGTTTTTTTCTTTATAATTATGGACCTACTAAAGTTTTCACAGTTTCTTGAAAAAGCCTGTTCAGATATTGAGATAACTCTTTCTGATCAACAGATTAAGAGCTTTTATCAACTATTGACTCTCTACAAGAAATGGTCTCAAAGGATAAGCCTATCTTCTATTCATGATGAAGTAGAAGTTATTGAAAAGCATTTTGTAGACTCTCTCTTTGGTGTGTCTCTTTTAAAACAATCGGACAGACTCGCAGATATTGGGAGTGGTGCTGGATTTCCAGGTATACCACTTAAAATTGTAAAAAATGGAATTAAACTTGGTCTATTCGAAAGAAGGGCAAAGAAAACCACATATCTAAAACATGTTGTGAGAACTCTCAACTTCACTCGAACCAATGTTTATGAAATCGACACAAATGACTCTAATTTTCAGGAGAAAACGAAGGCTCTAGATTACAATATTATTGTAATAAGAGGAGTTCATCTGACGGCGGATTTAATAAAACAACTAAAGGGCATATTTTCGCAGGCAGTTTTATATGTATATGCCGGTTTACAACATCCCTTTCAAGACAAAACCCTCTCGCACTTGCCATATAAAGTGGCGAAAGAGGGTTTTGTTAATAATATGAGCAGAACTATTTTTTCTCTGGATTTTTCAGCGCTTGCCTTAGAATCTCTTTGAGATCTGTGGCCCCCTGATCTCCATAATTAAAGCTGATGGATTTTCCGTTAAGATAAAAAGCCGGAGTGCCTTGAATATTAGCCTTCAAAGCATCAAGAAGGTCTTTTCGAACTTCTTCCTTATATTTATTTTCATCTACGCATTTGTTAAATTCATCCATATTGAGCCCAAGATCTTTCGCAAATTCTTTAAGTGCAATGGGGCTTAAATTGGATTGGTTTTCAAAAAGCATATCATGATATTCCCAAAACTTGTTCTGATCAAACGCACACTGTGCCGCCATGGCTGCCATAAAGGAGATAGGGTTTCTTTCTGATGGTGCATCCCGATAAACAAGCTTAACTTTGTCTTTAAACTCAGCATCATCAAGAACTTTATTTACCATTGGAGCATATTGGGAGCAGAATGTGCATGTAAAATCAGAAAACTCAATTAATGTAAGGGTTGGGTTCTTTGGGCCTTTGGATGGGTCATCATCCGCCTTGACAAGAAAGGTTGGCTCATCCAATAAAATCTGAATTGAGTATTTTTTTTTGAGGTCTTCTATGTACTCAGACTCTGCTTGCGCCTGACCTTGTTGCGTAAGACCCACCCCCACTCGATCCATAAGTTGTTTACTATTATCTTTTGGAAACCTTGCCTTGAGCATTTCCTGATTTTTATTGTAAAAAGCCAATATTTCTTGGTCAGTTGGTGATTTAATTTTTTTAGAAAGTTCGCGCTGCAAGAGGGCTGGAACTTTTATTCCAAGTTGAGCTGCCTCTTTTTCAAGAATTTTTTCTGCGACATATCGTTCAAGATATGCACGCTTTGTTTTATATATTTCCTGATGGTAACGATGCTCAAGAAGGTCTAGTTGAGGTTGAATTTCAGTTTTAATTTCTGACCATTTAACCTTGTCTTCACCGATCTTTGCCAGAACTGTGCCAGAACTTTCTGAAGATGGTTTTTTTGGGCTACAAGAGAGACCCACTAAAAGAACAACAGCAAAACAAAAAACAACCTTTTTTTTCACATAACCTCCTTAAAAAATAAAAAACTATAAATCCAGTAGAGTAAAGTTAGCCCCAAGCTATAAGGTTGACAAGAAAATAAATGAGAAATGTTTCACGTGAAACATAATTTTGGTTGCTTACCCATTTTAAGTAAGATACGTTTTTGATATGGCGCGAGTGATTGCTATAGCAAATCAAAAAGGTGGAGTAGGCAAAACAACAACAGCGATTAATCTAGCGGCCTCACTCGCAGTTGCAGAAAAAAGAGTTCTTCTGATTGATATGGATGCTCAAGCCAATGCTACATCTGGGCTTGGTGTTACCCAGTTTCAGTACCATCTCTACCATGTTCTTACTGAAAGTATTTCAGCCAGAAAGTGCACCGTTCGAACTGATTTAGAATATTTATATCTCATTCCGTCACATCAAGACCTTGTAGGGGTAGAAGTAGAGCTTGTTTCGGCCCTTGGTAGAGAACATAAACTCAAAGACGCGCTCTGTGATATTCAAAATGACTACGAGTATATTTTTATAGATTGCCCACCCTCCCTGGGGCTCCTCACCATTAACGCCCTTGTTGCAGCCAATTCCTTTCTTGTCCCCCTACAATGTGAATATTACGCTATGGAAGGTTTATCTAACCTATTGAATACAGTAAAACTTATTAAAAAAAGGCTCAACCCCAATCTTCAACAAGAGGGAATAGTTCTCACAATGTATGATACGAGGAACAAGCTATCTCATCAGGTATCCGAAGAAGTTCGTCGGCATTTTAAAGAGAGTGTGTTTACGTCCGTTATTCCAAGAAATACAAGGCTTTCAGAAAGCCCAAGTCATGGAAAGCCGATTTTACTTTACGATGTAGGTTCAAAGGGAGCTACTTCTTATTTAAATCTGGCTGAAGAGGTTATGAGCAGAAATGAGAACAATGTTTTATTGAAGGCTGAGGGGGTACATCAAGTGAATAGGATACAACCAAGTATGGAATAAAGGCATGGAGGGTAGAGTGGATAAGCAAAAAAGGCTAGGCAGGGGGTTTGCATCTTTAATTTCAGATGACGGGACCGAAGACCCTTCTCTTTTTGAAAACAGAATAGAGGTTGATATTCAAAATGTTTATGCAAATCCAGACCAGCCCAGAAAAACATTTCATCAGGGAGATCTGGAAGAGCTTTCTCAATCCATTCAAAAATTTGGGGTTCTCCAGCCCATTTTAGTGCAAAAATCTGTCCTGGGGTATCAAATTATCGCAGGAGAGCGTCGCTGGAGGGCATCAAAAATAGCAGGTCTCAACCGAATACCCATCGTTATTCACGCAGCTCAATCTTCAAGTGAAGTCGTTGAAATGGCTCTTATCGAAAACATTCAGCGAGAAGACCTTAACTGTATTGAAGAAGCCCAAGCATTTCAATCACTTATAGACAGTCATGGTTACACCCAAGCAATGGTGGCTAGTCGCGTGGGCAAGGATCGATCTCATATTGCTAACACTCTGCGGCTTTTAAATTTAA